>JBEKHQ010000067.1:0-8502 GCA_050012195.1 Bryobacteraceae bacterium
CGATGATGGAAAAAGGTTTGCGGCCATACGCGATAGAGTCGCCGCCAAGATGACCTCCCCGCAGATTTTCTCGGCGCCATGCTGAAGGGCATCGTGGGCCTCGAAATTCCGGTGGCGCGACTGGACGGCAAGTGGAAAGTGAATCAAAATCGACTGCCGCGGGATCGCCAAGGCGCCGTCCGAGCCTAGCGCGCGGCGGGCGATCCAGCTTCGGCGAGCATGGCCGATTTGATCGCCGAACGCGACCCCGAGACGTAGCTCGCGCCTGCTTACTTCGCTGCCCGAGGTATAGTGAAATGACTTCGGAGGTATATGCCCGACCTTGTGATCCTGCTCCCTATTCTGATCATCGCGATCTACCTGATCTCTTCCATCAAGATTCTGGCCGAATACGAACGCGGCGTGATCTTCCGCCTGGGCCGCGTCTTGCCGCAGCCGAAAGGGCCGGGAGTGATCCTGGTCTTTGCGCCGATCGATCGGATCGTGCGTATATCCTTGCGCATTGAGGCCATGGAAGTGCCTCCTCAAGACGTCGTCACGCGCGACAACGTCACAGTCAAGGTGAACGCCGTGGTTTACTTCCGCGTCGTCGATCCCACCAAGGCCGTGCTCGAGGTTACCAACTTTCTCTACGCCACCTCCCAGGTTTCTCAGACCACGCTCCGAAGCGCTCTCGGCGAAGTGGAGCTGGACGAACTGCTGAGCCAGCGCGAAAAGTTGAACCTCCGGCTGCAGTCCGTTCTCGATCAGCACACCGGACCCTGGGGCGTGAAGGTCACGGTGGTGGAAGTGAAACAGGTGGATCTGCCGGACCAGATGATCCGCGCGATCAGCAAACAAGCGGAAGCGGAGCGCGAACGGCGCGCCAAGATCATCCACGCCGAAGGCGAGTATATGGCGGCCGAAAAGCTCAGCATGGCCGCCGAGCAGATCCAGAAGCAGCCCGCCGCCATCCAACTCCGCTATTTGCAAACGCTGGTCGAGATCGGATCGGAGAAAAATACCACGGTTGTGTTTCCGCTGCCCATCGATATATTCTCGTCTTTAGGCCGCGCTCTCGAACATTTGGGCGACAAGAAACAGGAAGGCTAATTCATTTGGCGAAGAACGAGGAAGGCGAGTTTGAATTAATACTCGGGAACCGGCAGCTCATCAGCGTCTTCTTGATCGTGGTGATTCTGCTGGGCGTTTTTTTTTCGATGGGGTATATCGTGGGCCGCAATTCGGCGCCCACCGCTTCGGCGGACACGGCGCGCAACAGCAAAGTATCCGACCTCCCGCCTCCCATCCTTGAAACCCCGACGCCGGCCACCCCTCCGGCGCCAGCCGAACGCGCCCAGACTTCGACTCCCAAATCCACTCATCCGGCGCAACCCGAGAAGCAATCCAGCCCTCCGCCGGTAGCGGTGGTGAAGCCGTCGAAGCCGTCACCGGCCGCGCCCGCCGCGCCCACTCGCGCCGCCAGTTCATTTTCGGGCGACCCCAGCCCCGGAGACTATTGGCAAGTGGTGGCGACCAGCCGTCCCGACGCCGAGATCATCACCGAGACGCTGGCCAAGAAGGGATTTCACGCCGTATTGGCGCCCGCCCCGAAAGAAGGAATCTTTCGCGTCCTGGTGGGACCCTTGAAAGATTCCGGCACGCAGGCGCAAACGCGCACACAGCTCGAAGCGGCCGGGTTCAAGAATCCGATCGTGCGAAAATACTGACTTGGCGTTCGACTCCTTGGTCCAACTCACACCCGGCGCGCCCGCCCAGCCGCGTCTGCCGGCCTGGCTCCGGAAAAGCGCCACTCATTTTTCTTCGGTCCATTCGCTGAAGACCGAGTTTCGACGTCTGCGCCTCCACACGGTGTGCGAATCCGCGCGGTGCCCCAACCTGCACGAGTGCTTCAGCCGGGGCGCCGCCACGTTCATGATCCTTGGAAATCTATGCACCCGCGGCTGCGGCTTTTGCTCGGTGCCGAAGGCCTCGCCGAAAAAGCAGGCCTTCACACTCGACTCGGATGAGCCCGCCAACGTCGCGCGCATGGCGGCCAGCCTGAAGCTCCGTTACGTGGTGATCACGTCGGTGAACCGCGACGATCTCCCCGACGGCGGTTCCCTCCATTTCGCCGAAACAGTGCGGGAAGTACGCCGCGCGCTTCCGGCGGCCCGCGTGGAAGTTCTGACGCCCGATTTTTGCGGCGATCTAGACGCTGTCGCGCGCGTCATCGACGCGTCGCCGGATGTCTTCAATCACAACATGGAGACCGTCGCGCGCTTGTACCCGCGCGTGCGCCCGCAAGCCGACTATCGGCAGTCGCTCGAAGTGCTTCGTTTCGCGAAGACGTATCGCCCCGGGCTTCTTACGAAGTCGGGCTTCATGGTGGGTCTGGGTGAATCGCACGACGAAGCGCGCCGGCTTCTCGCCGACGTCCGCCAAGCCGATGTCGATGTCGCCACCATCGGCCAGTACCTGCAGCCGACGCGGCGCAACTTGCCGGTTGCGGCCTACGTCCCGCCCGCCGAGTTTGACGCCTATCGGGACTACGGGCTGTCGATCGGTTTCAAGATGGTCTTCAGCGGCCCGTTGGTCCGCAGCTCCTACATGGCGGACCTGGTGAATGACGAAGCGTCGCGCGGCCCCGTCCAACTTGCTTAACTTTTCGCTGGCGCTGGCGAGCGCCGTGCTGCTCGTTCTTATTTTTCCCAACCTGGTCTTTCCGAATTTCGCGCTGCCGTGGCTCGCTCCGGTGGCCCTGACGCCCTTGCTGATAGCGCTGTCGCGCGAGCCTCGGCCGCTTTGGCGATTCCTGCTGGGCGAATTCTCCGGCATCGTCTATTGGTTCGGCATCTGCTACTGGATTCAGTTCGTGCTCGAAGTCCACGGCGATATGGGGCGCTGGGGCGGATGGGCGACCTTCCTGCTGTTCTGCGTCGCCAAAGCGATTCACTTGGCCATTTTCAGCCTGTTGGCCGCGGTGTTGCTGGGCACGCGTCTCGCGGTTCCGGCCGTGGCAGCGCTCTGGACGGGCATCGAGCGCACACACTCGACTTTCGGTTTCGCCTGGCTGGCGCTCGGAAACGCGGGGATCACTATGCCGCTTCCACTGCGGCTCGCTCCCTTTACCGGCGTTTATGGTTTGTCGTTCATTTTTGCGGTTACCGCGGCCACGCTGGCTGTGATCATCCTGCGGCGCGGCCGGCGTCAGTTGTACTGGCTGGCCGTGGTTCCGGCTTTGCTGTTGCTTCCGGATTTGCCGGCGCCCGAGAGCGGCGGCGCAACGGCGGTGCTGGCGCAACCGAACATGTCCGAAGAAGAACAGTGGACGCCCGAGTCGTCCGCGCGCGTGCGGGACGAACTGGTTACCCGAACGCTTCGATCCGCCATCGGCTCCGGCGCGAAGCTCATCCTGTGGCCGGAGGTACCCGGCCCCATCTATTATTACGAAGACCCCGTGTTCCGCGAGGAAGCCGCCCGGCTGGCTCGTCGAACGCAAGCCTATTTCCTGTTCGGCACCGTCGGCCAGACTCCCGGCGGCGCTCCGCTCAACTCAGCGGTCATGTTGAAGCCGGATGGCGATTTCGAGGATCGCTACGACAAGATCAATCTGGTGCCGTTCGGCGAATACGTGCCCCCGCTGTTCAGTTGGGTCAATCGGATCACGCAACAGATCAGCGACTTCGTTCCCGGCAACCGGATCGTCGTGTTTCCGATCGGCGAGCACAAGCTGGGCGCGTTCATTTGCTACGAGTCGGCTTTTCCGCACGAGGTTCGGCAATTCGCGAACGGCGGCGCCGAGGTGCTGGTGAATTTATCGAACGATGGGTATTTCGGACACAGCGCGGCGCGCGAGCAGCATCTGGAGATCGCTCGCATGCGCGCGGTGGAGAATCGGCGCTGGCTGCTGCGCCCGACCAACGACGGCATTTCCGCGGTGGTCGATCCCGCCGGGCGGCTCGCGATGCGGCTGCCGATGTACCGGGAAACCGAAGCGCGGGCGACCTTCGAATATCACAGCGAGAAGACGTTCTACACGATCCGCGGCGATTGGTTCGCCTGGAGTTGTTTGCTAGCGAGTATCGCCGCGCTGATCTGGTCGCAGCGGCCGCACTACAAACCCGCTATCCGTGCCTGATCACCAGCACATCGCCGTCCTTGACGATGTACTCCTTGCCTTCCAAGCGCAGCAGCCCCTTTTCGCGGACGCCTGGATAGCCGTGGTGATCGATGAGCGCTTGCCAGTTCACCACTTCGGCGCGGATGAACTTCTTCTCGAAATCGCTATGGATGGCGCCCGCGGCCTTCTGCGCGGTGCTGTGCGTGGGGATGGTCCAGGCGCGAACCTCGGTTTCGCCGGCGGTGAGGAATGACATCAGCCCCTGCAACGCGTAGGTCGCCGCGATCAGACGTTCCAGGCCCGCTTCCTTCAAACCGTAGCTGGCCACGTATTCTCGAGCTTCCTCGGGCGACAGCTCGGCCAGTTCCGCCTCGATCTTCCCGCAAATCGCGGTGACGCCGGTGTGCTTCCGGCCGGTGAGGATGCCGTTGCGATACTCCTCTTCAACTTCGCGCATGCGCGGCACATCTTCTTCACCGATATTCAAAACGAACAGCATCGGTTTCTGCGAGAGGAATTGAAATCCGCGGATCAGTTTCTCCTCATCGCCGGTAAGTTCGAGCGAGCGCAGCGCGGTATTCTGTTCCAGAGTGGCCTTGCAGCGTTCCAGCAAGGCGAATTCGCGATCGAGTTCCGGGCTCTTGGCTTTCTTGCGATCCTTTTCCAGCCGCTCCATGCGCTTCTCGACGACCACCAGATCGCTCAGGATCAACTCCATCTCGACGTCCTCGAGATCGCGCAGCGGATCCACCGAGCCTTTCTCGTGCGGCACGGTGTCGCTGGGAAACAGCCGCAGGACGTGCGCCAGCGCGTCGGCAACACGCAGGCTCGCCAGGTAACTGGGGTCGCGCAGCGCCTCTTTTGAAATCGACGGGAAGTCAAGATACTCCACCGTGGCGTGCGTGATCTTGGGAGGCTCGAAGATTTTCGCCAGTTCGTCGAGTCTACGGTCGGGCACCTTGGTGACGCCGACACGCACCTCCATCACGCCGACGCGAGCGGCTTCGTGCACTCCGGTCAGAATGGTGAACAAAGATGTCTTGCCCACCATGGGCAGGCCGATGATTGCGGTTTTCATTCGATACTTTCTGGGGTTGAGGCGTGAACGTCCCGAGTGGCCGAAACTATAGCGGCACCTCAACCAGCGTGAGGATTTCCTGAAGAATCCGCTCGCTCAACTCCGTCGAGCGCTGCGCCAGAGACGCGCGCGCGCTGACCGCCACGCGGTGCGCGAATACGGGAATCACCAGGCGCTTCACGTCGTCCGGAATTACGTAGTCGCGACCTTCCACCAAAGCCAGCGCCTGGGTGGCGCGGAACAGCGCTTGCGCCGCGCGCGGGCTGACGCCCAAAGCGAGCGATTCGTGAGTACGCGTTTTCTCCACGATGGTCAACATATAGTTGACCAGCGCGTCGTCCACGCTGACGCGGGACACCTGTTCCTGCAATTGGAGCACTTCCTCGGCGGAAATCACGGCGCGTATGTTTTCGCCGTGAATGCCGTCGGCATTGCGCACGATCTCACGCTCAGCTTCGCGATCCGGATAACCGATACGCAGGCGCATCAGGAACCGGTCGAGTTGGCTTTCCGGCAGCGGATAGGTGCCGTGATGCTCCACCGGGTTCTGCGTCGCCATCACCATGAAGGGCTGTTCCAAGGCGTAGGAATGGCTCTCGATGGTCACCTGCATTTCGTTCATCGCTTCGAGTAGCGCCGATTGCGTCTTCGGCGTCGCGCGATTGATCTCGTCGGCCAGCAGAAAATTGGTGAAGATGGGGCCCTGTTTGAATTCGAACTCTTGCGTGTGCGCGTTGTAGATGGTAACGCCCAGCACGTCCGAGGGCAGCATGTCGCTGGTGCACTGCAGGCGGTGAAACCGGCAATGGACCGAACGGGCCATGGCCTGCGCCAACGTCGTCTTGCCGACGCCGGGAACGTCTTCAATAAGAAGATGTCCGTGCGCGAGCATACAGACCATCGACAAGCGCACTACCTCAGGCTTTCCGCGGATCGCGGAGTTGAGTGCGACTTCCAGTTGGTTGAGCCTTGAAAGCGCCACTGGCGCGGCAAGCATCATAGCCATTGTACCGTGTTGGACGCGATTTATTGCGTTTCGATCTGAGTTCCAACCGTTCCTTTTCGAGCAGTGCGTCTTCGGTGAATATTTCCTAACAAACCTCAGGAAGCATCTGAATTCCGTCATCGCAGAACCGTTTTTGAGGTCGCCGATCGGGTCGGCGAGAGATGCGGCAACGGTTTAGCAACGGTTGTTATGTTCGCAAGTTATTGATTTTGCTATTGTTCTGAAACATTTTTCCCGGTACCATCGGGTTGTTTCCGCATCCAATCACAAAGAGGAGATTCACCCGTGAAAAAGACACTAGCAGTTTTGTTCGCAATTGGGATTAGCGTAGCTTATGCGGCATCCAGCTACAAAGTCACACTGACTAAGCCCACCACCGTTAATGGCACCGAGCTTAAGGCCGGCGATTGCAAAGTCGAAGTCCTGGGTGACAAAGTTGTCATCAAGCAGGGGAAGACCAGCGTCGAATCCAACGTCGCCGTCGAGAACGGGGCGCAAAAGTACCTTTATACCTTGGTCGGCTATGATGCCGACAGCGCCACTCGGATCCACGACATCAGCCTGGCCGGCACTAATCTGAAGCTTGTTTTTGGCGCGGATGCCAAATCGGCCGGCGCGGTCGGCAGCAAGTAAGACGCGTTTGGCCCTGAGCGGGCGCCCCGGCGCGCCCGCTATGCTTAAGACCAATGGACTGGTGCGAATCCATTGCTGATCGGAGAATCCGCGAGGCCATCGAAGCAGGCGCTTTCGATAACCTTCCGCACCACGGCAAGCCCATCCGGATCGAAAGCAATCCTTTTGAAGATCCAGCCGAATGGATGGCGCATCATCTGTTGCGCGTCAATGGGTTTGCGCCTCCCTGGATTGAGGAAGTCAAAGAGATCGAGGCGGCCATTGAGCGCCTGCGCGCCGATATTCAGCATGCTCGAAGCAGGCCTGCGCGCGATCATCGAGAATGGCGTCGGTTGGCGGAGGAATTTCGCCAGCGCGCAACTGAACTCAACCGCCGCATTCTGACCTACAACTTGAAAAGCCCGTCCACGCATTTTCACATGCGGACGCTGGCAATCGAACTGGAAATCGCCGCGCTATCCTGAAAGAGATGCTGCGCTATCACGTAGCTTACTACCTGCCTCGCGGCGACGACCGGATGGTCGTAGCCGAGGTCTTGGACTTTCCCGGTGTCCTCAGCCAAGGCTTCGACCTTGCTGACGCACGCGTGATGATCGCGAGCGCTCTCGAAGACATCGCACAGATGCATCTGGAGGAGGGAAAGGCGCTTCCGGTTCCCGATCCGGGCGCAACCGCCGCCGATGCCGACTTGATCGAATTGCTTCCGCTTTCGGTCGAGGCGGGTGCGCCGAAGCATTGAAGCGCCATGAACTAATCAGCCATCTTCAAAGCAACGGCTGTCATCTTGCACGCGAGGGCAGTCGCCACTCCATCTTTACAAATCCGTCCAACAAGGCCAGGGTCCCGTACCGCGTCACACAGAAATCGAGAACCGGCTGGCGATCAAGATCTGTCGACAACTGGGGATAGCATCGATTCGCCCCTGACTACCGTGGATCAAGCGCTTTGATCAGCCGACCGGCGGCGTGTTTCCATCACCGGATGACAGCAGCCGATTATTCGCGACCTCGGCGACTTCCTGCTGCTCCGCCCAATCCACGCCCTTGACGGTAACCGCGAAGCGCCCATTGTCGGCGCGCACCACCAGGCCGTTTTCCTTCAAATACCACAAGCTGAATTCGAGGTGCTCGCGCGGACAACCGAGTAGATCCTCCAGCTCATGCAGGTTGAGTGTGGGTTGGGTCGGCTGGTTCCTGCGCGTTGTGTACAACAATTCCAGAATCCCCTTCCGCTTCGCCTTTTCCGCCAACTTGCCGACGGAGGCCTGCTTCTGGTCGAAAATCCGCCAGCGCTGTTGGCGATAGGACTGTAAATGGACATCATAGGCGGCGCGCTTTTCCGGGTCGCTCAAAATCTTGTAGGCGTCCGTGATGGCTCGAAAAGTACTCTCATCGCCGGTATCGGTATTGTCCGGATGATAGCGTTGCGCAAGCAGGCGGAACACGCGGTGAATCATATCGGGATCGGCGTTCGGACTCACCTGCAGAAGCTCGTAGAAATCGGCCAGCGAATCTAGCGGCTTCTTGTTAGGGGGTTCATGGCCTGCCTCATAAGTGAGCCCGGCGTTGTAACCGCCATCGGCCGCCATGCCGCATCGCACCACCCGCGCCCGCACTTTGCCGTTCGAATCGTTGGAACCGTCCAGGCCGTTGATTACCACCACCTCGTTGTCACGAAGCCAAA
>JBEKHQ010000068.1:0-8494 GCA_050012195.1 Bryobacteraceae bacterium
GTCCGACGCAAACCGCAGCGCGGTCCATTGCGACTCGGTCAGCTCGTCCACCCGATCCAGCAGCGCATCGGAAAGCAATTCCTCGGACCGCAGTTCCTCCTCCAGCCGAATCAGACGATCCTGCACTCGCAGCGGATTGATCCGAATCAAAAACATCGCAATCGGCCACATCACGCCGATCAGCAGCAGTATCCAGGAAGTGAGCAGATCCGGGTGACGCACCACGTTCACGATCGTGAGGATCAACAAAACCAGCCCTCCCGGCATCAGAAAAAAGTGAAACGGCGGATGCCAACGGACGTGGTTGGCGTAAGTCTGCGGGATTTTTTCAGCCATAGTGCCTCCTTGTGCTTGAAAGAGTATTCTACTAATAGGGGGTTTGTGCGATGTAGCCGGCGCGAAACCCTCGCAAAAAGCGCTGTTCCGCGCCTTGAATTCGTCGCAACAACTATGTTACGGTAACGGCTTGGGATAACGGTTTTGGGCGTTGTGCGTCTAGGGTGCGAACGCCTTCTCGGATTCTGAACTTTCCCTTCTAGACATTCATGGAATCGACCTTACAGGCGCTGGGCGGAATACTGCTAAAGGCCATACCGACAATTGTTCTGCTGCTGGTCGTCTTCGTTTACCTGCGGTGGATGTTCTTCGGGCCGCTGGAAAAAATCCTGGCACAGCGCCGGGACGCCAGTTCGGGTGCGATCCGCAGCGCCGAGGCGATCCTGGCGAAGGCGGAGCAAACGGCCGCCGACATCGAAGCGCGGCTCCGCAAGGCTCGCGATGAGATGTATCAGGAGCAGGAAGCGGCGCGGCGGGAGTGGACGACTGCCCAAGCCGGCCAATTGGACCAGGCGCGTCATCAATCGCACGAACTGGTTCGTCAGGCTCGCGAGCAGTTGGCCGCCGAAACCGAGTCGGCGAAACGCGAACTCGCGGCCACCGCCGACAGCCTCGCCGAACAGATCGCGCGATCGTTCCTCGGAAGGAACGCAGCCTGATGCGTCGCGCGGCGTTCGCCTTGGCGCTGGGGATGGCATTTGCGTCTCCGATGCTGCCGCAGGAAGCGGCAAGACCCGAGGCCGAGCAGCATGACCCTTGGATTTTTTGGAAATGGGTTAATTTCGCCATCCTGGCCGGGGGCCTCGGCTATCTGATCAGCAAACACGCGCCGGCATTTTTCGATAGCCGCTCCAAGGAGATCCTGCAAGGAATCGCGGACGGCGCCAAGGCGCTGAAAGAGGCTCAAGCGCGAGCTGCTGGTATAGAGCAGCGCTTGGCAGGGATTCAAACTGAAATCGACAAGTTGCGCGGCGCCGCGCGCGTCGAGATGGCGGCCGAGGGTGACCGTAGGCAGCGCGACACGGAACGCCATCTTCAGAAGTTGCAGGAACAGGCGGCGCAGGAAATCACTTTGATGACGCGCGCCTCCCGGGACGAACTGCGGAAATATTCCGCTGAGCTGGCGCTCCAGCTGGCTGAGCAGCGCATCCGCTCCCGCATCACCAAAGAAAACCAGAACGGCCTGGTGGACGCCTTCTTGGGCGATCTGCGTCGCGAGGCGACGCTGAGCGTGAGAGGGTGAGGAAGGAGAAGTAGATGGCCTCCGCGGTAGCCAACCGATACGCGAGCGCCCTGGTGGACGTCGTTCTCGACCCAGGATCGCCTCTGAAGCCCGAAGATGCCGTCGCGCAACTGGGCGCGGTGGCGCAAATGATTGCCGCGTCTCCGGAATTGCGAACGGCGCTGCTGACGCCGGCCATCCAGACCTCGCGCAAACGCGCCGTGGTCGGCAAGCTGCTCGACGAAATCCCGGTGTCGGGTTACATTCGGAATTTTGTATTCGTCGTGATCGACCATCGCCGCATCGCCATGATCGACGAAATTCGAGAGGCGTTCGACCAACGTCTGGACGAGCGGCGAGGTATCGTGAGGGCCGAGGTTACCTCCGCCGCGCCGCTGGACGAGCGCCGGAGTTCGGAAATGGAGTCGGCGCTCTCGCGGCTCACCGGCAAGCGCATGCGCCTGAGCTTCGCCGTAAATGCCGAGTTGCTGGGAGGAGCGGTGGCGCGAATCGGATCTACCGTATATGACGGGTCGGTGCGCGGGCAGCTTCAGCAGTTGCGCCGCACGCTGACTGAACCGTCCGCTGAATAAAAGGGTGGGAATTAAACATGGCTCAAGTCCAAGCAGATGAAATCGCGCGCGTGTTGCGCGACGAAATTGAGCACTACGAAAAAACGGTCAACGTCTCGGAAACAGGCTCGGTGATTTCGGTGGGCGACGGAATCGCCCGCGTGTACGGCCTGGAGAACGTGATGTCGGGCGAAATGGTCGAGTTTCCGCATGACGTCACCGGCCTCGCGCTCAACCTCGAAGAAGAACAGGTGGGCGTCGTGCTCCTGGGCGAGTATCTGGAGATCAAGGAAGGCGATGAAGTGCGGCGCACCGGGCGGCTCATGTCGGTTCCGGTGGGTGAAGGAATGATCGGACGCGTGGTGAACGCGCTGGGACATCCCATCGACGGCAAAGGCCCCATCGCCAGTTCCGAATCCCGTCCCATCGAGGCTATCGCGCCGGGCGTCGTGGACCGCCGTTCGGTAAAGGAGCCGCTGCAAACCGGCATCAAGGCGATCGATTCCATGATCCCGATCGGCCGCGGCCAGCGCGAGCTGATCATCGGCGACCGGCAGACCGGCAAAACGGCCGTGGCGCTGGACACGATCATCAACCAAAAGGGCGGCGATATGATTTGCATCTACGTCGCCATCGGGCAGAAACGCTCCACCGTGGCGCAGGTGGTCAAGACGCTGGAAGACTTCGGCGCCATGGACTACACCATTGTCGTGGCCGCCACCGCGTCCGATCCGGCCCCCATGCAATACATCGGGCCCTACGCCGGATGCGCGATGGGCGAGTATTTCCGCGACAGCAAGCGCCACGCGCTATTGATCTACGACGATCTTTCGAAACACGCCGCGGCGTATCGCGAGATTTCGCTGCTGCTGCGCCGTCCGCCCGGCCGTGAAGCGTACCCGGGCGACGTATTTTATCTCCACAGCCGGTTGCTCGAACGCGCGGCCAAGCTGAACGACGCCAAGGGCGGCGGCTCCCTGACGGCCCTTCCGATCATTGAAACCCAGGCCGGCGACATCTCGGCTTACATTCCGACCAACGTCATCTCGATCACCGACGGGCAGATTTTCTTGCTAGCCGATTTATTCAACTCCAACCTGCGTCCCGCCATCGACGTTGGTCTCTCGGTGAGCCGCGTCGGCGGTAGCGCGCAGATCAAAGCCATGCGGCAGGTGGCCGGCTCCCTTCGGCTCGAACTGGCGCAGTATCGGGCGCTGGCGGCTTTCGCGCTGTTTGGTTCCGAACTCGACAAAGCGTCTCAGTACCAGTTGAATCGCGGCAAGCGATTGGTGGAAATTCTGAAGCAACCGCAGTACCAGCCTTTGCCTGTGGAGAAACAGGTCCTGATCATCTATGCGGGCACTAACGGCATGCTGGACGATCTTCCCGTGGAACAGATCCGTCAATTTGAGACGGAGCTGTATCAGTTTCTCGATACCAGCCAAGCCAGCTTACTCCAGGAATTGCGGGAGAAGAAGGCGATGGACGACCAGCTCAAGGCCACCATTAACTCGCTGCTCAAAGAGTTCAAGCAGCGCTTCGTGGACAAGCACAAGGAAGCGGTCGCCGCGGTCTAGTTTTTCATGCCCAGCCTGATCGATTTACGCCGGCGTATCCGCTCGGTGAAGAATACGCAACAGATCACCAAGGCCATGAAGGTGGTTTCGGCCGCGAAACTGCGCCGCGCCCAGGAGCGAGTGTTGGCGGCGCGCCCGTACGCGCAGATCATCCGGCGCATGCTCGCGAACGTGGCTCTCGCCGCCCAGGAACAAAGTGACGAGGCAGTGGAACTGCTCGTGGTGCGTCCCGAAAAGCGAATCCAGCTGTTGGTTGTCACGGCTGACCGCGGCTTAGCGGGCGCCTTCAACTCCAACGTCATTCGATCGGCGCAGAGGTTCATAAAGGACCATGCGGACGCGGAAGTGCAGCTCGAGCTGATCGGGCGGAAGGGCCGCGATTTTTTCAAAAAGCGGCATCGTTTAATTACCGGCGAATACACTACCTTGTTTCAGAAGGTGGCGCGGTATCAGGACGCGCTCGAGATCGCTCAAAAAGTGATCGAGCGTTATAAGAAGGCCGAGATTGACGCTGTATATCTGGCGCTGAATAATTTCAAGAGCATGATGGCGTCGCGCCTGGTGGTGACGCGAGTCTTGCCGGTGGAAGTTCCCGAGAAGCAGGAACTAATCGATTATATTTACGAGGAGCCGCCCAATAAACTGCTCGAGGCGCTGCTGCCGCGCTACATCGAGGCGCAGATCTTCCGAGCGCTGCTGGAATCCTCCGCGGCCGAACACGCGGCGCGCATGACCGCCATGGAAGCGGCCAGTTCCAATGCGGCCGACGTGATCGACGCCCTGACGCTGAAGATGAACCGCGTGCGGCAAGCCAGTATTACGCGAGAAATTATCGAGATTGTGAGCGGCTCGTCCGCTTTGGAGTAATCTATGGCAACAACGAATGCAACAGGATTGGTGGAAGGCAAAGTCATTCAGATTTCCGGCCCGGCCGTGGACATTCAGTTCCCCGAGAGCCAGATCCCGGTGATCAACACGGCCATCCACATCACCAGCGAAGGCTTCAACGCGCCCACGCCGATTGACGTGATGGTGGAAGTGGCGCAACACATCGGCGAAGGGCGCGTGCGCACCATCGCGCTGCAGCCCACCGACGGCATGGTGCGCGGCATGAAGGCTGTGAGCTTGGGCCATCCCGTCGAAGTCCCGGTGGGTAAAGAGACGCTGGGCCGAGTGTTGAATGTCATCGGGCAGCCGGTGGACAACATGGGCCCCGTGAACACCGCGACGAAGTGGTCTATCCATCGCCAAGCGCCGGCTTTTGAGGAACAGGCCACCGAGCTGCAAATGTTCGAGACCGGCATCAAGGTGATCGACCTGCTGGAACCCTACTTGCGTGGTGGAAAGATCGGGCTGTTCGGCGGCGCCGGCGTCGGCAAAACCGTCGTCATCATGGAATTGATCAACAACATCGCGCTCAAGCACGGCGGCGTATCGGTGTTCGCCGGCGTCGGCGAGCGCACGCGCGAAGGCAACGATCTGTGGATGGAAATGCAGGAGTCGGGCGTGCTCGATCCGCATGACTACACCAAGTCGAAGGTGGCGCTGATCTACGGACAGATGACGGAACCGCCCGGTGCGCGCCTGCGCGTCGGCCTCAGCGGTCTGACGGTGGCCGAATACTTCCGCGATGAAGAAGGCCAGGATGTGCTGCTGTTCATCGACAATATTTTCCGATTTACACAGGCCGGCTCGGAGGTTTCGGCGCTCCTTGGCCGCATGCCGTCCGCGGTCGGCTATCAGCCCAATCTCGCCACGGAAATGGGCGAGTTGCAGGAACGCATCACGTCCACCAAGAAGGGTTCCATCACATCCGTGCAGGCCATTTACGTGCCCGCGGACGACTACACCGACCCCGCGCCGGCCACGACGTTCGCGCATTTGGACGCCACCACGAACCTGACGCGCAGCCTGGTGGAGCAGGGAATTTATCCGGCGGTGGATCCGCTGGCGTCCAGTTCTCGAATTCTAGACGCCCGCATTTTGGGCGAAGAGCATTACGGCGTCGCGCAGCAAGTGAAACAGATTCTGCAACGCTACAAGGATCTGCAGGACATCATCGCCATCCTCGGAATCGACGAACTTTCCGACGAAGACAAGCAGATTGTGGCGCGCGCCCGCCGCATCGAGCGTTTCTTGTCGCAACCGTTCCACGTAGCCGAGCAGTTCACGGGTATCAAGGGTAAGTACGTGCCGTTGGCCGATACCGTGCGGAGTTTTAAGGAAGTGGTGGATGGCAAGCACGACGACCTCCCGGAACAGGCGTTCTATATGCAGGGCGACATCGAAGACGTCAAGAAGAAGGCGGAAGAAATTCGGAAACGCGGCGAGGCGTAATTCGTGGCGGACACGTTCGAAATCGAGATTGCCACTCCGGAGCGGCTGCTCGCGCGCGAGAAGGCCGTCCGCGCGCAGATTCCCGCCAAAGAGGGATACATCGGCGTACTGCCCGATCACGCCTCGCTATTGTCGGAGCTCGGCATCGGAGCCATGACCTATACCACTCCGGGCGATCACTTCTTCAGCTTGGCGATTCGCGGCGGATTTCTGGAGATCCACAATAATGTGGTCCGCGTGTTGAGCGACATCGCCGAAAAGGGGCACGAGATCGATGTCAGCCAGGCCGAAAAGGATTTGAAGCGCGCGCAGGACGAAATGATAAATCCCGCTTTGGGCGTGGACATCGGCGGCGCCTTGATCGCGGTTCGTCACGCGCAAGCCCGCATCGACGCCGCGCGCAAGGCAGTCACCAAAGAGGAATAATAGCGCCCGCGGGCGTGCCGCCGCGCGCAGTCCGCTAAAATCGAAGTAGGCGAGTGAAGTAGGCCAAGTGAAGTAAGCAATGTTCCGCGCGATCTTTTACCTCATCCTCACGGTCGTTTTCATTTCCGTCTTTCGGTCCATCATGAGGATTGTGTTCAGGGGAGTCGGGGAAATGATGAATCCCAACGCGGCCGCGCGGAGTTCCCAGCCTGGCTCGGCGCAGATTCCGTTGACTGGAGAACTCAAGAAGGATCCATCCTGCGGAACGTACATTTCCGCGGCGACGTCCATTAAAGAAACAGTCGGGGGGCAGACCTTCCATTTCTGTTCCATGCAATGTCGCGATAAATACGTGTCGTCGCTGGCTCGCTAGATTAGCGGCGGGCTCGGCCGCGGTGCTTCCGGTAATAGCCGCGCAGCCTGTCTTCTATCGCGACGTCCTGCCGATCCTCCAGAATCGCTGCCAGGAGTGCCATCGCGCGGGGGAAATCGCGCCTATGGCGTTCGTCAGCTACGCGGAAACACGGCCCTGGGCGAAGGCGATCCGCGAGGCCGTGATTGCGAGAAAAATGCCGCCGTGGTTCGCCGATCCCAAGCACGGCCGCTTTGCCAATGACCGCTCGCTCTCCAGCGCCGAGATCGACACCTTGTCGAGTTGGGCGGACTCGGGCGCGATCGAAGGTAACCCCAAGGACGCTCCGCCGCCGCGCGATTGGCCGCGAGGATGGAACATCGGGAAACCCGATCTGATTTTCGAAATGCCCGCGAAGTTTTCGATTCCAGCGGGCGGAGCGATCGAATATCAATATTTGATCCTGCCCACGCACTTCGCCGAGGACAAATGGATCGAGCGAGTGGAAGTGCGCCCAAGTAATCGCGCCACGGTTCATCACGCCGTGGCCTATCTTCGCGAACCCGGCTCCCAATGGCTCTCCGATCAGCCTCGCGGCGTCACTTTCGCCCTGGCCTCCACCGCCGATCATCGACCCAATCCGAAGAGTTTCACCACCAGCGACATTCTGATGGTCTACACGCCCGGGAACTCGTTCGAAGCCTGGCCCCCGGGCGCTGCGAAGAAGATCAAGGCCGGTTCGGACATCGTTTTGCAGACGCACTACACCGCGAATGGCTCGGCTACGTCGGATCGTACCAGCATCGGCGTGATTTTTTCAAAGACGCCGCCCAAGCAAGCGGTCCTCACGTTGCAAATGGAAAACGACCGGTTCGTAATCCCCCCCGGCGATCCCGATTATCGCGTGTCCGTGTCGGGCACAGTGCCGAACGATGCGCTGCTGATCGGCATGCTTCCGCACATGCACTTGCGCGGCAAGTCGTTCGAATATCAAATCGTGGGTCCCAACGGCGCCGTCGAGACCTTGCTCAAGGTAAACAAATACGACTTCAACTGGCAGATCGACTACCGTCTGGCTGAGCCGCGCCCGCTTCGGGCGGGAACTCGATTGCGCTGGGAGGCTGCTTTCGACAACTCGCGGAACAACCCTCGCAATCCGGACCCGACCGCCGAGGTGCGCTTCGGTGAACAGAGCTGGGATGAGATGATGATCGGGTTCTTCGACGTGCTGGTGGACG
This sequence comes from Bryobacteraceae bacterium, assembly GCA_050012195.1. Classification (GTDB taxonomy): domain Bacteria; phylum Acidobacteriota; class Terriglobia; order Bryobacterales; family Bryobacteraceae; genus Palsa-89. The sequence goes on from JBEKHQ010000068.1 coordinate 8,061, forward strand.
CGGGCGTCGACAAAGTTACGTTTTTCCAGCGTAAGCGGTAAACCGTGGTAACACGCAAGGCGCGCTGGGAGTCTAACAAATTGAGGCCGCACCCTTGCAATAGGAACTGTGGCCGTGGAGGAGAGCGCCCGCTGCAAAAGGCGGGCGCATCTTTTCCGGGTTGATACAGCGCTCGGCGGGGACAAGGGCTGCCGCCCCTTTCCCCGCACCCCTTTCTCCGCTAGCGGCATCGTCCCTTCGCTGCGCTTCGGATCAAGCCAGACCGCTAATACCCAGGAGTTTGTGCTAGGAATAGGTAGAGTGAAGTTCGTTCAACTTCGAACGGCCGTGCGGTTTGCCGCGGTTCTGTTTCTCGCGAGCAGGCCGATCTCTGCGTGCTCATGCAGTTTCCTAGATGTCCCGAGTGCAGTCAGACAAGCTGATCTTATATTCCG
>JBEKHQ010000069.1:0-8461 GCA_050012195.1 Bryobacteraceae bacterium
GAGCCGTTAACAGGCTGTTTTACGAATCCACGGCCCCTCAGCACTACGCCACGCTGTTCTTCGGCCACTACGACGATCGCGCTCGAACTCTGCGTTATGCCAATTGCGGGCACCCGCCGCCGCTCTTGCAGCGAGAGAACGGAGCGCTGGAACGGCTGGCGGCTACGGCCACCGTACTGGGCATATTTCCCGACTGGGCGAGCGAGGAGCGCGTGGTGGAACTCCGACCCGGAGACACTCTGGTCATGTATTCGGATGGAGTAACCGAAGCCGGTGAGGAGAGCGGCCGGGAGTTCGGCGAAGCGGGCCTGCTCGGTGTGCTTCAGGATAGCCGGCCGAGGAACGCAGAAACGCTGGTGAGCCGCATCGTCGCCGCGCTTGCAGGCGATCAACAGGACGATGTCACCGTCGTGGCGATTTGCGCGCGATAATACTCTTCAATGCCCTGCCGGATCGTCGTTTTGCCCGCCGCACTGACGATGTGCGCGGGGCTTGCCTTTGCGCAGCTTCCCATTGATTCGCAGCTCGCAGGGGACATCGCCGGGATCAAAGCCATCGACAATCACGCGCATCCCGTTCTCCCGGCGGTTGGCAACGCAACGGATACCGAATACGACGCGCTTCCGGTGGAGTCGCTCGATCCCTATACTGAGCCGGTACGGACGCGCGCGGGATCGCCCTTGGTCATCGAAGCTTGGCGCGAACTCTTTGGCTATGCGTACAACGATTTCGCGCCCGAGCACGTCCGCGAGTTGCGCCATCGCAAGAAGCAACGGATGGACGAGAAGGGCGAACACTACGCCGAATGGGTGCTCGATCAACTTGGAATCGAGACTATGTTCGCCAACCGTATCGCGATGGGCCGCGGAATCGAACCGCCTCGATTTTTGTGGGTTCCGTTTGAAGACGCGCTGATGTATCCGCTCAACAACCGCAGCTTGGCCGCCGCGAATACGGATCGTAAGAGCTTCTTCGGACTGGAAGAACGGCTGCTCAAGCGTTATCTCGCCGAGTGCGGCTACAGCAGCGCTCCGGCTTCGCTCGACGAATATTTGCAAAAAGTGGTGACGCCAACGCTGGAGCGGCACAAGCGCGGCGGCGCGGTGGCGGTGAAGTTTGAAGCAGCCTATCTCCGATCGCTCGCCTTTGACGATACCCCTCGATCCGAAGCCGCTCGCATCTATGCGGGAGCGGGCAATCAGCCGATCGCACCCGCATCTTACAAAAAGCTTCAGGACTACATCCTTCGCTATATCGCGGCGGAGTGCGGACGACTCGGGCTCGCGGTGCATTTTCACGTGGACGCCGGCGGCGGCGGTTACTTCGATGTCGGCGGAGCGAACCCGGTACTGCTCGAACCGCTGTTTAACGATCCCAAGCTTCGCGGCGCCAATTTCGCGATGCTGCACGGTGGGTGGCCGTTCACTCGGGAAGTGGCTGCGCTGCTGTCAAAGCCCAACGTCTATACCGATTTCTCCTCTCAGACCTTCATGAACTATCCGCGCGCGGTGTCGCAAGTGATTCGCGAATGGCTCGAATACGCGCCGGACAAGGTCTTGTACGCAACCGACGCCTATCCGTTCTCCGAAGAAATGTCGTGGGAGGAAGCCGGTTGGGTAGCGAACTCGACCGGCCGCCAAGCACTTGCGCTGGCCCTTACCGAGATGATGCACGATGGCGAGATCACACGCCAACGGGCCGGCGAACTGGCGCGCATGGTGCTGCGCGATAACGCCCTCAAGCTTTACAAGCTCAAGTAGCCGCGGTCGGGAAACCATCCGCGCCCATGCTAGACTTCGGTTGATTGAAGCTTGCCCCGGTCGACTACTTCATCCTCTCGCTGTATTTCGCGTTCGTTCTTGGAATCGGCTGGCTGGCCCGCCGCCGCGTTTCGACAAGCTCCGATTTCCTGACCTCCGGGCGAAGCGTGCCGGTCTGGATTACGAGCCTCGCTTTTATCGCCGCGAATCTGGGCGCGCAAGAAGTGATCGGTATGTGCGCGTCGGGGGCCAAATACGGGATCATGACAGCGCATTTCTACTGGATCGGCGCGATCCCAGCCATGCTGTTCGCCGGCTTGTTCATGATGCCTTTTTACTACGGGAGCCGCGCGCGCAGCGTGCCGGAGTACTTGAAGCTGCGCTTCGACGAAAAGACGCGCACCCTGAATGCCGTCACTTTTGCGGTGATGACGATTTTCTCTTCCGGGATCTCGATGTACGCTCTGGGGCTCTTGTTCGAACTGGTACTGGGGTGGAGTTTCACCGCTTCCGTGTTGCTCTCAGCGTTGATCGTCTTGATCTACACCTTCCTCGGCGGACTCAGCAGCGCTATCTACAACGAAGTCTTGCAATTCTTCCTGATCGTGCTGGGCTTCGCGCCCCTCTCTATATTGGCGTTGCGCAGATCGGGCGGCTGGAACGGCATGGCGGCCCGTATTCCGGCGGTGATGACCCACTCCTGGTCCCACGTGCGTCATGCTTCCGAGAATCCGATGGGCGTGGAAGTATTCGGCCTAGTCGCTGGACTCGGATTCGTTTTGTCCTTCGGCTATTGGTGCACCGACTTCCTGGTGGTGCAGCGCGCCATGGCCGCGGACTCGATGTCGGCGGCGCGGCGCACGCCCATCATCGCCGCATTTCCGAAAATGGTGATGCCTTTCATCGTGATCGTACCTGGCATCGTTGCGGTGGCGCTGTCTCAAATGTCGCTCGGCTATTCGATCCCGCACAAAGCGGACGGCGGGTTTGATTACGATCAAGTTTTAACCACGCTGATGGCCCAGTTCTACCCTTCGGGAATGCTAGGCGTGGGCCTGACGGCGCTTATGGCCTCCTTCATGTCGGGCATGGCTGGAAACGTGACCGCATTCAACACTGTGTGGACCTACGATCTTTATCAGGGCCACATCCGCAAGCATGCGCCTGACTCGCATTATCTGCTCGTAGCTCGCGTGACCACCATCGCGGGCGTGGCGCTTTCGGTTGCGACGGCTTACTTGGCGAGCCACTTCAACAACATCATGGATTTCCTGCAACTTGTTTTTGGATTCGTCAACGCTCCGCTGTTCGCGACATTTTTGCTGGGAATGTTCTGGAGGCGCGCCACCGGCCACGGCGCTTTTGCCGGCCTGCTGGCGGGAACTGCCGCCGCCGCGGCGACGCACGGCCTCACGCTGGCGGAAGGCAAAGGTGGCTGGCTGGGCGCCGTGATCCATACGTTTCCTTCCACCATGGCGCAGAATTTCTGGATCGCGATTTTCGCCTGGTCCGCCTGCTTTGCGGTCACATTGCTGGCGAGCCTGTTGTCACCATCCAAACCTGAAGGCGAGCTGCGCAATCTCGTGTATGGATTGACCGACATTCCGCATGACCGAGCTCTGGCGTGGTATCAGCGACCGGTGTTCCTGGCGGTGGTTGTTGTGGTTTTACTAGTGGCGCTTAACTTGATTTTCTGGTAATCATGACCGACCTTCGCACTGCCATAGGAATGTTTTTCGCGGTGATCGGCCTCATCTTGACCGCCTCCGGAATGGTTCTCCCAGGGCGCGCGCCGCTCGAAAACGCCAATGTCAATCTCTATTGCGGCGCGGCGATGCTCGCGTTCGGGGCCGTCATGCTGTGGTTAGCGGGGCGCGGCCGACGAAGCGGGTGAATGCAGTATCGCCCTCATTTTTTGGGTGAATTCCGCCTCGGAAAACCGTGCGGCGTAAGCTCGTAATGCGGCCGGTTGAATCTCCTTCTCGCGAGCGTCCCAACGCTCGATGGCCCGGCTCAAGGCCTCATCCGTGGCCTCGGCATAGAAGATTCCGCCCACCGGATCTCGAGTCGGCACGGTTTCGAGCGCGCCGCCAAGGCCCAACGCGATAACAGGCTTACCGCTGGCGAGCGCCTCCACCGCAGTGATGCCGAAATCTTCCTCGCCCGGCATCAGCAGAGCGCGGCACCCCGCGTAGAGACCTCTCAGGTCTTCCTCGGAGACCCGTCCGCAAAACTCGACATTTCCTGCCGACGCGCGTTTTAACGATCGGAATTCGGGTCCGTCGCCCACTACTCGCAATTTGCGGCCGTTGCGGGCAAACACTCGAATCGCGGAATCCAGCCGTTTATATTCCACCAATTCCGAAACCATTAAGTAATATTCTTCAGATGGCCGGTTGTAAAACGTTTCGACTGCCACTGGCGGATTCACCACCACCGATTCACGGCGATAAGTTTTGGAGATGCGCCGCCGCACGTTCTCGCTGTTGGCGACAAATTCATCCACGCGCGCGGCCGACGCGTAGTCCCACAGCCGCAGGTAGTGCGCGAACGGCGTCATGAGCGCGCGTTTGAAACGCGAATGAGTCCATTCGTTTCGATAGGCCGGGTACAGATCCCAAAGATAGCGCATGGGAGTGTGGCAATAGCAGACGTGGCGGGCGCTGGACGGGACCACGACGCCCTTGGCAGGCCCCGACTCGCTCGACACCACCAGATCGTATCCGCGCAGGTCGAAACTTTCGAGCGCCATCGGCATCAACGGCAGCAAGGAGCGATAGCGTTTCCGAAAGGGCTGAAGAAACGAAGTATGGACGCGATGCGAACTGATGGTGGAAGAGACGCGATCGGGCTCGTAAAATAAAGTGAATAAATCGGCCTGCGGCAGCAAACGGCAAAGCGCCTCCACCACTTTTTCCCCGCCGCGCATGTTAAGCAGCCAATAATGGACGATTGCGACACGCATGAGAACGATTCCTGACTGGGCTATCGTAAGGAAGTATGCCACGCCTGGACGGCGCATGAACACTTCGTTCGAGCAAGGTGGTCCGCCCGCGCCACGCCTAGCGAATAGTTGGCGCATGCTCGTTGACACCCTGACCGTGGGCGGCTGGACCGCCGTCAGCAAGGTGGCTGGAGCGCTGAAAGTAATTCTCGCGGCTCGCTTGTTCGGCGCCGGCGATGTCATGGACGCTTTTCTCATCGCGTTCCTGGTGCCCGCGTTCTTCATGGATATACTCGCAAGCCCACTCGATTCCGCGCTAGTCCCTTCGATCGTCGAAGCGCGCGAGAAGCACGGAAAAGGTCAAGCTGAAGCGCTTTTTGCGGCGGCGCTCGCCGGCGTGGGCGCGACGTTTCTCGTCACCGCTTTGCTGGCCGCGGCGAGTTCAGGCTGGCTGCTCATGGCGCTGGCGCCCGGTTTTTCCTCGACTAAACTTGCTCTCACCGAACGCCTGCTGCTGACGATGCTGCTGGTTATTCCGCTGAGCGGCCTGAGCTGCACCTGTCGCGCGGTGCTCAATGCATATCATCGATTCGCATTCTCGGCGATCATCCCGGCCCTCACACCGATCGCCTCGATCGTCGCGCTTTTGATCGCGGGCAAGCGTTACGGAGTGATGGCTCTGGCAGCCGGAACCGTGTCGGGAGCGGGCCTCGAAACGTTGCTGAGTTTCGCCGGCGTCAGGAAACTGGGATATTCGGTATTGCCTCGCTGGACGGGCGTGACCGCCGCGCTGCGCCAAGTCGCCGCTCAATATGGACCCCTGGTTGCAATCACGCTGGTGATCACGGGATCCACTTTAGTTGATCAAGGCATGGCCGCGCGGCTGGGCTCCGGCAGCGTCGCGGCACTAAGCTACGGAACGAAGCTGCTGGGCGTGCTGATCGTGATCGGCCCCACGGCAGTAGGCACGGCCGTGCTTCCTCACTTCTCCGCTGCCGCAACTCGGCGACAGCCGGGAGCGGGCACGTACATGCTACGCAGCTACGGCTTCTATGTCGCGGCGCTTATCCTTCCGGCGACGGCCTCGTTAATTTATTTTTCGGGACCCATCGTCCAGGTACTTTTTCAGCAGGGCGCTTTCAGCCAGACAGCGGCCCACCTGGTTGCGAATGTGCAAGCGGCATCGCTCCTGCAACTCCCCATTACCGTTTTGTTGGTTCTCGAGATTCGGCTCACCTCGGCCTGGCAGGCAAACCGCTTGCTCTATCGCGTCGCGGCTCTCAGCTTAGTGTTGACCGTGGCGCTCGATCTGGCCGGAATGCGCTGGCTGGGTGTCATCGGAATCCCGTTGGCGGGCATCGTTGTTCGCCTTGTTTCCGCTTTGTACCTTTCTTGTAAAATCTACCTTTTTCGTCTCACGCCCTCTGGTTTTTAGAGTATTCATCGCTTAATCTGGCAACGTGAGCAGCATCACCTGTCAATACACATCCGCCGAGCCTGGCGCGCTTGATTCCGTCAGCCTCGAAACTAATTTGCCGCTTCGGCGCCGACTATATCCACTCGGGTTTCCTCTCGACCTCGAAACGAATTCTCGGGACATCATCGAAGCTGCGTCCGAGGGCTGGGGGCATTTCTCGCAAATCTTCGAAGAAGCTCCGGTGCGCGTGTCGCTCGCGGTTGTCGAAGGTGATGCCACGACGCAGCAAGCCGGATCGCATTTCTTCTGGCGTGAGCACCTGATGACAATATTCGACGGCCCGCTCAATGTCATGGTCTGCGATTTTCGTCAGGGGTTCGCATGCGGGTCGGTGACGCGGGCGGTGGCCATGGACCATTCGCTGGTACGTTACCGTTTTCTGACGGCCAGCGCCAACACGTTGATCGAGCAGCGAGCGCTGGCGCCCTTGCACGGCGCGTTGATTGTGCGCAACGGCAGCGGCGTGATGCTCTGCGGCGAATCTTTCGCCGGCAAGAGCACGCTGGCCTATGCGTGCAGCCGAGCCGGCTGGATCTACGTGAGCGATGACGCGACCTTGCTTGTACGAGGGGCTCAAGATCGCTGCGCGATCGGCGATCCGCACAGCATCCGGTTTCGCGAAGACGCTCGGCGCTTCTTCCCCGAGCTCGCGGATCGTCTGACCGTAGTGCGCCCCAACGGCAAGCTGGCCATCGAGGTATTCACCCGCGAGTTGCCGATCACGGTCGCATCACAATGCTCGATCGATAACGTCGTATTGCTTGCGCGCCAGAACTCTGGGGCCGCCCGTTTGACCCGCTACCCGAAGGCTCAGGTATTGGAGGACTGGAAGAAATACGCGGTGCTCGGAACAGAAGACGTTCGCGCCGCTCAACTCGATTGCCACCGCCGTCTGCTCGAAGCCGGAACGTGGGAGTTAGAGTATTCGAGCCTCGATGGCGCCATAGCGCGCCTCGATCAGTTGGTGGATTCCGGCGCATGACAGTTCCCAACTTTTCAAGACGCTTTCCGGCCGGTTTTCTGATTTGTCTCGCGTGCGCGCTCCCGATTTCAGGGCAGGTTTCCTCCGGCAGCTTGTTGGGCGATGTGCGCGACGAAAAGGACGCGGCCATCGCGGGAGTGACGGTCGTCGCACGAAACAATGACACCGGCTTTTCTCGAACCGCCACCACCAATGCATACGGCTCCTATCGAATCGACGATCTTCTTCCCGGGGGCTACACGGTCACCGGACAACATGACAGTTTTCAACTGGCGACCGTGTCCCCCGTTTTTGTCGAAGTGAATCAGAAGGCCCGGCTCGATTTTGAGATGCGCGTCGGATCGGCGCGGGAAACGGTCACCGTCACTGCCCGGACCTCTCCGCTCCAGACCGACGACGCTTCGGAAGGCTACTTGCTCGGATCGAGCTTTTTCGAAGCCTTGCCGCTGATCGGCCGGAATATTATCGATCTGGTCACGCTGGGCCCGGGCGCGGTCCCCCGGCAGCTCGGCGGATTCACGCATGACATCATCAACGATCTCCAAGGCAATCGCGGCGCAGTGGCGTTCAACGCTCCGGTGAACGGAGCGCGTTCCACTCAGAACAGCTACATCCTGGATGGCGCCGACGATACTGACCGGAACGTATTCGCGGTCGCCCTGGTGCCGCCCATGGAAACCGTGGCCGAGTTTCGTATTCAGAGCGCCCTTGCGCCGGCCGAATTCGCGCAGTCGGGCGGGGCTGTGGTGGACATCGCCACCAAGTCCGGCAGTCAAGCCTTGCATGGAAATCTGTTCGAATTCTTCCGCAACGAAGCCACCGACGCCAATGGTTTCTTCGCCGTCGCCGGGTTGCCGCGCGCGATCTTCCGGCAAAACCAATACGGCGCCACGCTCAGCGGCCCGTTGGCGCATTCGACTTACTTTTTTGCGTCCTACGAAGGCTTGCGATCCAAATCCGCAAGTCCCACGCAACACTTGGTACCCGACGCCGAGGTGCGTTCAGGCGATTTTTCGGGCGGCTCGACCATCTTCAATCCCCTGACGCTAACGCCGGCGGGCACGCGGGCGCCATTCCCCAACAACACCATCCCGGCCAGCCTTATCGATCCCAGCGTCGCGAAATATCTCGCGGAGTTTGAACCGCTGCCCAACGCCGCGCTGTCCGGCGGCGACGACTACGTCGATTCCACGCCCAATCGCGACCACAGCGATAACGGGTCCCTGCGGCTCGACCATGCCTGGAGCGAAAGCAGCCGATTGTTCGCTCGCTATTCCATTAACGACGAGCGCACGGTA
>JBEKHQ010000070.1:0-8358 GCA_050012195.1 Bryobacteraceae bacterium
AGTGGAATCCCTGCAAGCCCAAAACTTACATGAGCTTTCACAACGTTCATCCGGCCCATGCATAACCATTCTGTTACCGCCCTTTCGGCCGGCGGAACACTCGAAATCCAGGGGCGCGGTACTAAAGATCCTTCTTCAGGACGCTCTCCGCCAACTGACCGCGAACAGGGTTTCAGAGCCGGTTGTCAGGGATTTGTTGGCGCCGCTTGAACAGCTTGCCGGGGACCCGGACCTCGCCGGGGGCTCCTCTTCCTGCCGGGCGATGTTCCGATCGCCCGAAGCGCTTCACCAGTTTGAGCTGGTCGAGCCCGTCACCGCGGGGTTGATCGTCCGGGGATGCTTCCAGATCCGTCCGATTCTGAGGGAACTGGTTGCGCCTCACTACTATGTTTTGGAACTCACGAAAAAGCGCGTGGAACTGGTGCGCGCGACTGGTGTACGAGGCGAACCGGTGGAGCTGCCCCAAGGAATCCCAGTGACTTTGGAAGCCGCGCTAAGTTTCAAGCCGCCCGATCACGATCTCGAGAATCGAGCGGCCGCCGGATCTGGGAGCGGCGCAATGCATGGAATTCGCTTTGGCACCGGTTCGGCGCGCGAGAACGAACATACCTATCTGGCCGATTTCTACAAGGCTGTGGATCGCGGCATCCACGAACTGCTGCACGCCGCGAGGCCGCCCCTGGTGTTGGCTGGCGTCCAGGAGGATACGGCGCTTTACCGGTCCATCGCGACATACCCCAACCTTTTGGAGGAAAGTGTACCCGGAAGCCACGCTGGGTTGGAGCCGGAAAATGGCCTGCTGCGGCAAGCGTTTACGATTGTTCGGTTGGATTCGATCGACCAAGCCGCCGCCAGTTTGACTGAATCGAAGGAACGAAACGCCCCCGCCCGATTCTCGACCGATTTGGACAAGATCCTGCACGCAGCCATCGAAGGGCGGATACACCGTCTGTACATCGACGAGAACGCCCAGCGAATCGGCAGATTCAAAGGTCAGAAGCGCGGCGGCCGATGCGATTGGGGCGAAGAAGATCTCTTGAACCTCGCGGCGGTAGAAACGATTCGACAGGGAGGCGCGGTCTTTGCACTGCCTGGGAGTAAGATGCCCGATCATGCCGTCGTGGCTGCGGTCTTCCGGTACTAACCTTGTTAGACTGGACTGGCCGCGCGAAAGCACGCACTAAAGCTGCGCGCCAAGACCCACGGACGAAGAGAAAGGTACCTATGAAAATCCTTCTGGCGGTGGACTCGTCGGCTGCGAGCGAGGCCGCGGCCAAAGCTATAGCTGCCCGGCCATGGCCGAAGGATACAACCATTCAGATCCTGAGCGTGGCCGATACATCCAGCGCGTGGAACGCTCCCGAGCTGGAGGAAGGGCTCTTGAAGTCGGCGCAAGAGGCCGTAAGCGCCGCCGCCGATCTTCTGAAATCACCCGCAATCGCCGCCACGAGTCTGGTCTTAACCGGAGATCCCAAGACCGTAGTGGTGGATTATGCAAGCCAAACCGAGGTGGATCTCATCGTGGTGGGATCTCACGATGAGTCGGACGCCATGCGGTTTCTGCTGGGAAGTGTCACGAGAGCCGTGGTACGGTTCGCCCCTTGCTCGGTCGAAATCGTGCGGCCCCGGCTGAATTCCGAAGCGTGGAAGGTGCTCCTGGCCACCGATGGCTCCCCCTGTTCGGAAGCGGCCGCGCGATCTATCGCCGCTCGTCCCTGGCCGGCCGGTTCTGAATTCCGGGTATTCGGCGTAGCGGAGCTATCTCAGGCATGGTTCCGGATTCCTTATCCTGCGTACTTCGATCCCAAGGCGATGGAAGATCTGCGCGGCGAAGCGATGAAGCGCGCAGAGGACGCGGTGATGGCGGCCGAAAAGATTCTTGCGGACGCTGGGCTGTCGGAATCGGCAAACGAAGCCGTGCCGTCGGCCAGCGTGAAAGAGCTGATTCTCACTGAGGCAGCCCAATGGGGCGCCGACCTGATCGTCGCAGGCTCGCACGGACGGAGAGGCGCGAGCCGCTTTCTGCTGGGCAGCGTTTCCGAGCCAGTGGCGTTTCACGCGACCTGTTCAGTCGAGATCGTTCGCATGCCGCACGCCGGCTAGCTATAGGTAACTCCTGTCCACCAGCTTCGCGATAACGCGCGCCGCGGCCCCTTCGGGCGGTTCTTGATCGGCCCGCACCACTATATCCGGCTCTTCGGGCGGCTCGTAGGGCGCTTGCAAGCCGGGCACACGATTCTCCGGGTCTTCGCGCGCGACGCGGTAGATCCCTTTCGGATCGCGGGCCATGCAAATGTCGAGCGGACATTCGACGTACACCTCCAGGAATCGGCCGATCCGGCGGCGCGCCCGATCACGGTAGGCGCGGCGATTCGCGGTGGCGTCGAAAATCACGGGCACGCCATTTTCGACCAGCAGTCCGCCGATGTGCGCCATCAGCCGGTAGAATGCGTCGCGGCCGGCGTCGTCGTAGCGGGGCGGCTGATCGCTCAAAATGTTGCGGAGAGCGTCGGATTCGAGGATCGCGACCTTGTGGCCTTGCGCGCCGAGCTGCGCCTTCAACGCGCGCGCCAACGTGGACTTGCCGGACGAGGGGAGTCCGGTGATCCAAACCGCGAATGCTTGCGCGTCGTTATGTGCCACAGTAGTCGTTCACTTTGGATGGGTCAAAGGCTTCACTCGAGAGCACGGCCAGAATGAAAGACACGAGTTGCCTCCGCACCGTGTCGGCCAGATTCGGATACCAAACCGGACTGGCCATCACCAAGCCGCGAAACGCGAGAAACGGCGCGGCCACGCGGAGTATTTCGCGGTCGCCGGTTTTTTCCAGATACCGGCCCCAGAAGCGGCGAAATAGAGTCTCGAAAGCTCCTTCCAGCCGCTGGCTGCGTTGCAGGGAGAAGAACAGATAATTCAAGGTGAGGCACGTCACATCGTCGGCGGGATCGCCAAATTCGCCGCGAGATCGATCCAGGAGACGAAAATCGGCGGCCGGCCCAAATAGGATGTTCCATGGATGAAAATCCCCGTGGATCTGGCGCAGCCGGTGTGCCAAGGGTTTCAATCGCCAGCGCCATCGCACCGCGTAATGCTCGATCTGTTCGAGCAAGCTGGGTGTGATCAGCGGGTGCGGTGGATAGGAGTCCGCCAGCCCCATGATGCACTCGCCGTCGCCCACTAATTCCCGGTTTCTGCGCACGTAGAGCGCGGGGTCGACGCCGCGCTCGCCGTGGATCTCGATCAGGTAGTCGCAGAGGGCATCGGCGCGGGCCAAGTCGAGATCGGTTAGCGCGCCGGTATCGCGCAGCCGCTCCAGGTCCGAGGCATAACCCTGGCCGTCGGCATACTCTGTCAGCAAGCAGAACTCCTCCACGCGACCGAGCGAAATCAGGTTGCCGGCTGACTCGAAGCCGCCGACGTCGAAGGATTGAACATGCCGCGGCAGACGGTTGAACGCTCGATGGGACCAGAGCAGAACACTCGCCCGGTCGGCCATGTGCTCATGCCCGAACGGTCCGGGGCACATGGTGTGCAGAACCGCGCTTTTCCGCTCGCCGTCGGCGGTCTGGTAATCCACGCGCACCGGAGTTCCGTACCCGAAGCCTTTGGTGAGCTTGTCCGGGGCGTCGCCGAGATGGGCCGCGCCGAGTACCCGCGTCCCGTTGCCAAACACCGACGCTAAGTACTGCTCCAACTTATCGAGGTCCAGCCCGGCCGCTTTGGTCGCGGTTGTCACGCGATAGCAGGTGCACTTCCTTGGCCAAGAGTTTCAGAGACTCCGATCTGGCGTGGCGCCGTGACGCTGGGGTGATCGCGTGTTTTGGCTCAGTTGGCTGAGCGCATTCAGCCACGCACGATCGGCAAGGATGGGAGTGGCGTTCAGTCAAACCATCCCCGAATTGGCAGTCCCGTTGCGAAGGTCAGTTAGGTAAGGAGGCCGAAAATGAAAGTTCAGGAGGTGATGACCAAACAGCCGGCTTTCTGCGGCCTGGACACCACCCTTGCCGGGGCGGTCAACACCATGCAAGACAGCGGTTGCGGGTTCTTGCCGGTGGTCGGCGAAGGCGGCAACGTCGTCGGAGTGATCACGGACCGCGACATTTGCATCGCGTTGGGTACCCGCGACCGGAATCCTTCCGAGGTGCTGGTTAAGGACGTAGTGCTTCCCGAGGATCGTACGTTCCCCAAGCTGTTTGCGTGCACGCCGGACGATAAGATGCGCTGCATCCTGACGACGATGCGGGAGGAGAAGATCCGCCGTCTGCCGGTGGTCGACCGGGAAGGCGCGCTGGTGGGCGTCCTGTCGATCGACGACTTGGTGGTGCGGGCCTGCAAGCACGCCGGTAAAGAAGGCATTTCGTGCAAGGAAGTGGTCGAGGCTTACCAAGCGATCTGCCGGTCCGCGAACAAGGGATGCGTCGCAGCATGAGAATCTTCGCGGAATCGAGCGCGAGCCGGGGCGCTTTAGGCTACTGCTCTGGCGATCCCAAGCCTCGATTCCTGAGCCGAAATATGGAAGCCGAACATAGGAGGGCGATGTTGAGCACCCCGGCGGTTCATCGTCCATACCGCGCGAAGGTATCGCAGGTTGGGATACTTCGTCAGATCCAGAAAGGTCGTATACACGCCGCAGTAGAATTTGGGCGAAAAAGAAAGGATGGGTCGTACGCCGAAATCGGATTGGTCGATGGAGCCCCAGATGGAAACGATCAGCCCTTCGTTTTCCATTACGTTGTTGATCACAAGCGTGACTTGCAGCAACTGGCCGCGATGCTTTCCGAGGTCTATTCCCGGACCGATTCCATTTTCTTGGCGCAAACTCGACGGGAGCAAGTCTAGAATCTTCTCCTCGAAGTCCATACAACTCTCCTTCGGGCAACCTTAGGAAGGTGGCTGTCACGACTGTCAGCAATTCACGGACCATTGGGAGGAGCTTTCGGATTTCAAGCCAAACACAAGCGGCTTTTGACTTCCACAACCTTGCAGAGAGAGCAATTTGCGCCGTTTGACTCAGTAATTTGCTGGTATTCTGTAGGGGTGCGGCTCGTAAGCCAGTTTCTAGTACTTGTAACAATTGCAACTCCTCTTGTTTTGGGAGTTTCCGCTCGGGCGGATGGCCCTTTGGAAGAACGACGACTCCGGCTTTATCACACCCACACCGGCGAGCGTCTGGACGTAGTTTATTGGCGAGACAGCGGGTACGTCCCGAATGCACTCCAGCAACTGGACCGATTCCTGCGCGACCATCGCACCGGCGAGGTGCACCACTTCGATCCGCATTTGTTCGATGTGCTCTTCGACCTGACCAAATCAGTCGGCCGCCTGTATTCGGAGGTCGACATCATTTGCGGTTATCGAACGCCTTGGAGCAACGAGTTTCTGCGAACCCACACGTCCGGTGTCGCTAAGCACAGCCTACCTATGGAGGCTGAAGCTATCGACATTCGCGTGCCCGGTGTTAAGACATCCACACTGCGGGACGCAGCCCTGTCGCTGGGCCGCGGCGGCGTGGGATATTACGCCGGTTCCGACTTCGTTCACGTGGATGTGGGTCGCGTGCGCCGCTGGTAACATTCCGGTCGAGGAAATTCCTTCAGGCGGTCGCGATGCGCGCGCTTCTGCGCCGCAGGTTGGTCCAGCGCAATCGCAATCGGTCGAGGTAGAGATACATTACCGGAGTTGTATAGAGCGTCAGCATCTGGCTGAAGAGCAACCCGCCAACGATCGCGATGCCGAGCGGTCGCCGGATCTCCGACCCGTTGCCCGTTCCGAGCGCCATCGGCAGGCCGCCGAGCATGGCCGCCATGGTGGTCATCGTGATGGGACGGAAGCGCAGCACGCAGGCTTGATAGATTGCGTCGGCGGGAGTGGCGCCCTCCCGCTCGGCCTTGAGCGCGAAATCGATCATGATGATCGCGTTCTTCTTCACGATTCCGATCAATAAAATAATGCCGATGAGCGAGATCACGTTCAGCTCGTTATGCGTGGCGAGCAGCGCCAGCAGCGCTCCCACACCCGCCGAAGGCAGCGTCGAGAGTATCGTGATCGGGTGAATCAGACTCTCGTAGAGCATCCCTAGAACCAGATAGACGCAGACCAGCGCCGCCGCGATCAGTATCGGCTCGTCGGTGAGCGACTCCTGATAGGCCTGCGCCGTGCCGTTGAAACTGCCACGGATGGTGGATGGCAGACCGATCTGCCGCTCCGCCTGTTCGATCAGAGGCACGGCGTCGCTGAGCGCGGTTCCCACCGGGAGATTGAACGAAATGGTGGCCGACGGGAATTGTCCCTGATGATTGACCGCGAGCGGGGCGGTGTCGGCGACATAGTGCGTGAAAGCGCTGAGCGGCACCTGGCTTCCGTTCGACGCGCGTACGTAGGTGTAGCGGAGACCTTCCGGATTCTGCCAAAACACCGGGTCCGCCTCCATGACGACGTGGTACTGCGCGAGCTGCGTATATAGCGTGGACACTTGCCGCTGTCCGAACGCATCGTAGAGGGTGTCGTCGATGAGTTGGGGTGAGATGCCGAAGCGCGCGGCGGTGTTGCGGTCGATCACCAGATTCGATTCGAGCCCCTTGTTTTGCTGGTCGATATTCACGTCGGCGAGTTGGGGGAGGCTGCGCAGCGCCTGAAAGATTTGTGGCGCCCACAGGTTCAGATCGGCGATGCTATCGCTTTGCAACGTGTACTGATACTGCGCGCCGACGATGCGCGTTCCGATGCGCAACGTCTGAATGGACTGAAGGAACACGCTGGCGCCGGCCACGCGCCCCAGACGCGGGCGCAACCTAGCGATCACTTGATCGGCGCTGTCCTTGCGCTGGGAAATATCCTTGAGCGTAATGAACATGCGAGCGTTGTTGATCCCGCCTCCGCCACCGCCACCGCCTCCGCCTCCGAGAAACGTCATGACGTTTTCGACGGCGGGATCGGACTGAATAATCGCAGCGGCCTGCTCTGTGCGGACTCGCATGGCGCCGAAGGAGGTGGCCATATCCGCCTGTATCTGACCGGTCATGCGTCCCGTGTCCTGCTGAGGGAAGAAGCCTTTCGGAATGACGACGTACAAATACATGGTCAAACCGATGGTGGCCAGCGTGACGAAAAATGTGAGAGGTTGATGCCTCAAGACCCAGCGAAGGCTCCCATTGTATAGACGCGCAATCAGCGCGAAACCGCTTTCACTGGCGCGGTACAGTAGCCCGTGGCCTCCGCGGCGCTCGCGGCGCAGCAGACGCGAACACATCATAGGTGTCAGCGTTAACGAAACGAACAGCGAGATTATAATCGCGGCGGAGAGCGTGAACGCGAACTCGCGAAACAGCCGCCCGACGTATCCGGTCATGAGGAAGATCGGAATGAAGACTGCGTTGAGCGAGATGCTGATCGAAAGTACGGTTGGACCGATTTCCTTGGCGCCTTCGAGCGCGGCTTGCATCGGCGACATTCCATTTTCGATGTAACGCGTGATGTTCTCGATCACAACGATAGCGTCGTCCACCACAAAGCCGGTGGCGATGGTGAGCGCCATCAGCGAAAGATTGTCCACGCTGTAATGAAAAAGGTAAAGCACGCCGAACGAACCGGCGAGCGATAGAGGCACCGCCACGCTCGGAATAAACGTGGTCCGAGGGCTGCGCAGGAAGAGGAAAACCACCAGGATGACCAGAACAATCGAAATCAACAAGGTCTTTTCCACGTCGCTGACGGTGGCGCGAATTTGCGTGCTTCCGTCCAGCAGCACGGCGACATGCAGGGAAGGTGGAACCGCCGCTTGGAGCCGCGGCAGCACTTTATAGACGCGGTCGACGGTCTCGACCACGTTCGCGCCCGGCTGTTTGAACACCAGCATGACGATGGCGGGTTTCCCGTTCGCCCATCCGGCGGTGCGAATGTCTTCGATGGAATCCGTCACGCGCGCGACATCGGAGAGCTTCACGGCTGCGCCGTTCTGGTACGCGATCACCAGCGGAGCGTACTGGGCCGCTTTCATGAGCTGATCGTCGGTGCTGAGCGACCAGTTGCGCGGGCCCAGGGCGATATCTCCCTTGGGACGATTCGCGTTCGCGTTGCCGAGGTAGGTGCGCACGTCTTCCAGGCTGAGCCCGAACTTGTTCAACTGCGTGGGATTCACGTCGATGCGGACGCCGGGCAGGGAACTTCCCTGCACGAACACCTGCGCGACGCCGTTCACCTGCGAAAGCTTCTGCTGGAGAATTCGGATGGCGACGTCGTACATTTCGCCCTGACGCATGGTGTCGGAAGTCAGCGCGAGGAAAAGAATCGGAGCGTCGGCGGGGTTGGTCTTGCGCCAGAACGGATTCTGCGGCAGCGCGGCGGGCAATTGACTGCGCG
>JBEKHQ010000071.1:0-8230 GCA_050012195.1 Bryobacteraceae bacterium
GTTGATGTACCCGATGTATCGCCCGAACGGATCGGTGGCGGGATTGATGAGCCCCGTCGTATCGAAGTTAATCACGTCTTGAAGCGCTGTGTAGAAATATGTCGCCGAAGTCTTTAGGCGATCGTGCCAGAACGTCTGATCCACGCCTCCGTCGGCCCCGATGGAGTGCTCCGGCTTCAAACGTGGATCTCCATAGACAGAGTAGCCGAACGTGGGATCGAAGCCCGCGCCGAATCGTTCAAAAAGAGAAGGCGCGCGATACCCACGCCCGACATGCGCGCGCAGTTTCGTACCCGTGCTTCGGAAGAAATATGCAATCGAGCCGTCGCCGGTGTAGGCGGGCGGCGGAGCCGTGAAAGAGATCCCCTGATAAGGGGCCGAGGCTTCCGGCAGAAACGCGGGCGCGTCCAAGGAGAAAAACTGTGCGCGGAACGCCCCGCTGATCTGCAAGCGATCGCCCAGCAGCCGCACCTGATCTTGCGCGAAAACGGTATGGCTGAGCTGGGTAACCTGAGTGGCCGAGAACGCCGCGGCGTCGAAGAATTCCACGTTGTCGTTCGCGTAGTTCTCGCTCTCAAACTCGTATCCCGCGCTCAACAGGTTGTGGCTCCCCAAGCGATAATCGACGTGCGCGTTCACGGTCTGAATGCGGCCGTCGTATAGCGAGCGCGTGTTGCCGATCGGTTGATATCCGACGCCTGCGGCTCCATCGCCATATCGCCGGCTGTTCGCGACAATCTGATAACTGACGGCGTAATTGAGCGCGGCGGAAGGCTCTCCGGTAAGGATCAGCGCGCCGGTGACGTAGCGCGCCGCGCGCGTGGAATCGGGATTGTCGGGCGCTGGAATGAAAGTCGCGTCGCCGGTGTTCAATTGCAATAGAGGCACGCCTTGCTCGTAAAGGTGCAGCAACGCGGCGGGCAGCGGCACGGCGCTGAGAATTCCCTCGCCCGACGGGTTGCCCACCACATCCGGGCTGGAGTACAGCTTCCCGAACGAGTTTCCAGCGTACAGCCGCGCGAGGAGACGCATTGTCGGCGACAGACGAAACGTGACGCGCCCATGCACGTTGGTGTCTCGAAACGGAGCGTCGCCGCCCACTCCGTTGGCCACGTAGTATTCCGAAAATCCCAGGCTGTAAGCGATCCAATCGTGCTTGAAACCGCCCGCCACTTGCATGCGAGCGCGAAACGAGCCGAGCGAGCCGCCTTCGAGAAGCAAATTGCCGCGCGTCCGCCCGCCGCCTTCGTCGCTGATGACGTTGACGACGCCGCCGACCGCGTTGGTGCCATAGAGCGACGATCCCGAGCCGCGCAGCACCTCGATGCGGTCGGCGTCGGTGAAGAGCAGATCCTCGATCAATCCCGAGGCGTCGGCCTGAGTCGCGGAAGCGTCGCGCAGCCTCAGGCCGTCCACCAACACGGCGGTATCTTCCGTGCGGAGACCGCGGATTTGAAAGGTCGTAAACGCGCCCGGACCGCCCAATTGTTGTACGCGCATTCCGGGCGCCAGATCCACCGCATCCGACAGTGCAATACTGTCGCGGTCATCGGCTTCGGTGTGGTCGATCACAGTGGTGGCTTTCGAGACTTCGGCGGGCGACTGCGGCGTACTGGACGCCGTCACCACCACCTCGTCGCGAACGGCAGCCAGCGGAAGCGCGACATCCATTGACTGATCCGACGCAGCGTCGACGTGCACCGGCGCCGAAACGAATGTTGCGAATCCCGGCGCCTCGACGCGCAAAATGTAATCGCTTGCCGGCAATCGTGTCAGACGATAAGTTCCGGAAGCATCGCTGACGGTGCTCCAGCTCGTGCTCTCGCTTTTCGAAAACAACGAGAGCGCGGCGCCCGGCACCGCCCGGGCCTGAGGGTCGCGCACCGTGCCGCTGATGGAAGCCCCGGTTTCGGCCTTGGCCAGGCACAGCGCCCAAATGAACAACGCTAGCGCCGAGCGCGCCTTCATGACGCGACCTCCGGGCGTTTAATCGCGGTCGCTATCCCGGCCACCAAGTGGTAAACATAATCGGCCGGCCGCGCGATGTCCTGGTTGATCCAGCCCTGCAAGTCGCGGAACATACGCCCCAGCGCCGATTCGGGGACCAAGCCGCATCCAACTTCATTGGTGACAGCTAGGATGTCGATCCGTCTGGCAGTAAGCGCGAGCCGATGCAGTTCCGCCGACGCAGCCGCGCGCAGGGTTGCTTCACTCTCGCCCGCGCTGGCGCAACACAAGTTGCTCAGCCAGAGCGTGAGACAGTCCAACAGGATGAGGTCGCAGCTAGGAACGC
This sequence comes from Bryobacteraceae bacterium, assembly GCA_050012195.1. Taxonomy (GTDB): domain Bacteria; phylum Acidobacteriota; class Terriglobia; order Bryobacterales; family Bryobacteraceae; genus Palsa-89. Next base: position 2,294 of record JBEKHQ010000071.1, read on the forward strand.
ACGCTTCGGCGGCCTCTGCGATGGCGAGCGGCTCTTCGATAGTCCGCCAATGCGGCGGGCGTTCCGCTCGATGACGCGCAATACGAGCGCGCATCTCGTCGTCTTCCGCGCGCGCGGTCGCGATATAAGTTACTTGGGGGAGTTTAGAGGCCAAGGACACAGCGAAGCGGCTCTTGCCGCTCCGTGCCCCACCGATGATGACGGTAAGCATAGACGAGGTTGCGCGCCTCTCTTTCTGCTTCGCCGTTGTTCCGGATTGAGATTGCGGGAGTCCCCAGCTTCAAACTGGGCCTGTAGATCCGCTCTCAAGCGAAGCGCGGCGCAAGCGCCTTAGCCCGAGGCAGGTCTCCTGACTCGCAGGTCATCGCGAGGCCGGCAACCTTCCCGCTCCCGTGGGAACAGTGGTTATAAAATCGCCGACCCGCTCGCTGCTCACAGTGGCGCGACCGTGCGGGATTTTCACCCGCTTCCCTTTTCACCCGCCGTTTCAAGACGGGCACCTCAGGATCGTTCATTAGTAGCACATCGCGCGCCGGAGCGTCAATTTCAATCCCGAGCGCCAGCCGCCCGGACGAGGTAGACTCTTGCTTGTGAATCTCAAAAATGCAGTGGCGTTGATTACGGGCGGAAGCGCCGGGATCGGCTTCTCCATCGCGCAAACACTCGCGGCCAGCGGAGCGCGCGTCGCGATCACTGGACGCGACAAAGCACGCTTGGATGAGGCCGCGAAAGCTCTCGGCGTGTTCGCCGTGCAGGCCGACGTGTCCAAGGAACCGGACGTCGAGCGGACCTATCGAGAGGTCCTGGCCAAGTTCGGCGATCTCGACATCCTGGTGAACAACGCCGGATTCGGGATATTCAAGAATCTGGTCGATTTCGATCGCCCCAGCTTCGACGCAGTCATGGCCACCAACGTCACCGGCGCGATGTTGATGGCCCGCGAAGCCGCGAAGCACTTCGTTCAGAAGAAGAGCGGGAATATTATCAACATTTCCTCCACCGCCGGTCTGCGAGGCGCGCCGAACGGAACGGCGTACTACGCAAGTAAATTCGCGCTGCGAGGCATGACGGAGTGCTGGCGCGGCGAGTTGCGCAAATACAACATCCGCGTGATGCTGGTTAATCCCAGCGAAGTGCTCACCAATTTCGCCGCCACCGCCGGACACGCGCGAAAAGCGAACGAAAGCAAATTGCGCGGCGAAGAGATCGCCCACGCCGTCAAAGCGATTCTCGAAATGGACGACCGCGGGTTCACGCCCGAGCTGTCGGTCTTCGCCACCAACCCGATCGATTGAGGCTGCCATGCATCGCCTTCTTTTGTTGCTTTCGATTTGCGCCGCCGTTACCGCCGCCGACATCACGGTGGGCGCCGCAACGGCGCGGCCGGGCCAGAAAGTCACCGGCGCGATACAAGTTCCCGCGGGCGTCGATCCAGCCACCGGCATCCCCGTCATCGTCGTGAACGGTGCCAAGCCCGGACCCGCGCTCGCGCTCGTCGCCGGTTCGCATGGAACCGAATATGCCTCGATCATCGCCTTGGAGAAGCTGGCGCAAGCCGCCGACGCATCCCAACTGGCCGGAACGCTGATCATCGTCCCGCTGGTAAATCTGGCGTCCTTCGCGCAGAAGACGCCGCACCTGAATCCCGTCGATGGCAAGAACATGAATCGTTTTTATCCGGGGAAGACCGACGGAACGCAAACCGAACGCGCTTCCTGGGCCATCGCCAAGCAGGTGGTCGAAAAATGCGATTACCTGATCGATTACCACGGCGGCGATCTGGACGAGAACATGCGGAAGTATTCGTATTGGGCCGACACCGGCAACGCCAGTCGAGACGCGGTGACGCGCGGCATGGTGCTGGCGTTCGGTTTCGATCACATCATCATCCAACGCGCTCGCCCTTCCGATCCGCACCCAGCCACTACGCCGCTCTCCCGCTACGCCGCGGATATTGGCAAAGCCGCGATCGCAGTGGAGGCCGGCCATGCCGGCACAACGCTGGCCGAGGACGTTGACGCGCTGGTGGAAGGCACTTGGAATGCGATGCGCCATCTGAAAATGTTGCCCGGAGAAGCGGCGCCTGTTCAGCATCCGCTGTGGATGAACGGGCCGGTCGTCGTCAACAGCGAACATGACGGCGTTTTCTATCCCCTGGCCGTGCCGGAAGCGCACGTCGAAAAAGGCATGCGGCTCGGTTATGTGACGGACTACTTCGGCAACAAAATCGAGGACGTGATCTCGCCCGTCTCAGGCGTCATCGTTTACATCTGCGCGGTGCCTTCCATGAAGAAGGGCGACACGGTGGCGGACATCGGAGAAATCGCCAACGATCCCGAAGGCCCGTAGTTCGCGGCGAGCGGCTCAACCCACCCGCGGCTTTTTCGGAACAAACGCAAGGAAGCGGCGCGGATTATCCACCAGGATTCCGTGCAGCGTTTCCTCCTTCACTCCGGCTTCGCGCAACTTGGGCGCCCACACCGTCACCGTTTTCGCGTACCCGGTGCCGCCATTGCGCTTAAGCTGATTCGCGGCCGAGAGGTCGGCGGAGAACATCAGATGGTCGGCATATCCGGCTTCGATCAACGCCGTGACCATGGGCACTTGGCGCGCGTCGCCGGGACCGCCCTGCCGATCGAACCCGATAAACGCACCGCGCTTGCAGATGGCCTTCTGCACTTCAACCTTCGGATCGACGAGATTGCCCAAGTGACCGATCACGATTCGTTGCGGCTTCACGCCCGCCGCTTCCAGGATGTCGAGCTGCTCCATGGCCGATTTGCCCGGTATTCCGGTATGTGTGAAGATCGGGAGGTTCGTCTGCACATGCGCCAGACCGACGGCTCGAAATACTTTGCGTTCCGTGTCGGTCATCTCGTCCCAACTTCCGATTTCGCCGAAAACACCCACCGGCTTGGCGTTCACCTGCCGCACCAGCGAATCGACAATCTGTTCCACGCTCCAGTCGGCGATTTCCGGAGGGTAGAATGGCTGCGTGTAGTAGCCGCAACCGGCCACAATCGGCATTCCGGATTTGGTCGAGAGCTGCTTGAGGAAATCGAAGTCCTGGCCCATGTCGGGATGCCCGCCGTCCACAAGGCAAGCAACGCCCTCCTGCGCGGCGGCGTGAACCTCCTCGGTCATGAGATCCAGATCCTTCATGAAGAACGGCTGATCGGACGGCGGGGCGGCGGGAGGCGCGGCTGCGGCCTGCGCGCGGGCCTCGGGAGTCTGGGCCCTCGCAAGCGCCATCCACTTGGGCATGAAGCCGGGGGCCAGCGATAGATGCTCATGAAAGAGCGTCGCGCCGCCGGCCAATGCCTCCGGAGGCAGATCCTTCAGGACGGTTCGGATGATCGCGCCTTTCGGAAATTGAGGCGTGTCCGCGCCATCCGCCACGCGAGGCAATAGCGATACCGCCGCGCCGAAACCTAGAAGTCCGAGCGCCTCCCGGCGCGTTCGCTGCTCACTACGAGAATGTGGTGACATGTTCCCGCTCCTGTCGTGCTCGCGAACCAGCATAACGCATCCGTGAAGCATTAGCCGCCTTCAATGGGGTGTGCCTTCTTCGGAACGAACGCCAGAAATCGTCTTGGATTATCCACCGTGATTCGGTGCAACACCTCTTCCGTGACGCCGGCTTGGCGCAACTTCGGCAGGAATACCGTGACGGTGTTGCCGTAGCCGGGCCGAGCGGCCGTTCGCCGTCCCGTAAAATCGGAGCACAGCAACAATTGGCTCGCGTAGCCGGCGTCGAGGAATGCCAGCACCATCTTCACCTTTTTATCGTCGGTCACAAATCCGCCGGTCACTCGATCAAACCCGACGAACGCTCCGCGCTTGGCGATCTGCTTGATGATGTCCGCGCCCGGATCATCCAAGCAGCAGGTGTGTCCTATAGCGACAGACTCCGGCTTCACGCCCACCGACTCCAGCACGTCCAGCTGGCGCAGCCCGGCCTCGCGCGGCACGTTCTCGCCGGTGCCATAGGCGTTGTGCGTGAAGATCGGCAGGTTCGTGCGGCGATGCACCTTGCCGACCGCCCGAAATACCTTGCGCTCATCGGCGGTGAGCTCTGCGCCGTTCGCCGCCTCGCCGATCTCGCCCAAAGCGCCCAATCCGTCGCGATACACCTCCCGAACCAGATCGTCCGCTATCTGATCCTCGCTCTTCATCGCGATCTCGGGCGGATAGGTGCGCTGCATGTAGTAGCCGCCGCTGGCCACGATGTGGACATTGGTGTTCCGGGCGATCCTCTTCAGGTTGTCGAGATTGCGGCCCATGTCGGGATGCCCGCCGTCCACGATACAAACCACTCCCTCCGTGCCCGCCGTATTGACCTCGCGGATCATGAGATCGACGTCGGAAGTAGCCGGCGGCGGAGGCGGCGTCGCTGGTGGAGGCCCGGTGGGAGGCAAAACGATCGAGAGATGTTCGTGGAATAGGGTGACACCTGAGGCGAGCGCCGGCGGCGGAACGTCCTTCAGCAGCGTGCGGATGATCGCGCGTTTTGGAAACTGGAGCGTTGCGGGCGCGGCGCGCGGCAACATCGCCGTCAATGTGCCCCAGCCTAGGAAACGCAAAGCGTCGCGGCGCCGCGGAGAGAGCGCAGCCAAATCCGGATCGGTTTTCATGACATCCTCCCTAGCTAACCGCCGGCTGAAATCCCAGAGGCAAGCCGGCCTTGGAAATGCCGCCGTGCAGAGGCTCTTCGGGCAGCGCTCGCTCCACTATCTTGCGGACTTCGATCAGGCGCTCCAGATCGATGCCGGTTCGCAGGCCGCCGGCTTCGAGCAGAAAAACCAGGTCCTCGCTGACGATGTTTCCCGTCGCTCCGGGCGCCCAGGGACATCCGCCCATTCCACCCAGCGACGCATCGAAGCTTCGAACGCCGGCGTCGAGCGCGGCATGCACATTCGCCAAACCCAGGCCGCGCGTATCGTGGAAATGGCCGCTCAGCTCGATTCCGCCAAGCTGCGCACGCAACCGCGTAAACATCCGCTTCACCTGAGCGGGGTTCGCGTAACCCACGGTGTCGGCGATGCTCAATTTGTCTGCGCCATGCTCGACATACTGCTCCGCCAGCCGCACCACCGCGTCTTCCGCGACCTTGCCTTCAATAGTGCATCCGAAAGCCGTGGAGACGCTGCCGCAGAGTTGAATGCGCCGCCATTCGGTGTTCGAGTTGCGAAGTTCGACGATGCGCCGAAAGTCTTCCAAGGATTCGTGCGTGGATCGGCGGACGTTTTTGAGATTGTGGCTCTCCGATGCCGAAAGCACGTAATTGATCTTGTGAACGCCCGCTTGGAAAGCCCGCTCGGCGCCCTTTAGATTGGGAACGAGCACCGATACCACGAGATTGGGAATCTTCAGCGCGCCCGCCACCACCTCGGCCGCGTCCGCGAACTGTGGCAGAACCTGGGGCGGGACGAAAGAGCAGGCCTCGATCTCCGGAACACCCGCGGCTGCTTCCGCGCCGATCCATTCGAGCTTCGCCGAAGTCGGCATGATGTGGGAGACAATTTGCAGCCCGTCCCGCGGCCCCACTTCGCACACTACAACATCTCGATGCATTGCCTTTTGCTAGCCTCGCTCGAACGCTTTTTCCAGCTGGTCTCCCAGAATCGGCAGAACGTCGCGGATCCATTCAGCCTTGCGGCCGTCCTGCACGGTCATCCAAGCGCGCCGCTTCGACGGCCAGACGGTAATCTCCAGCGTTCCCGATTGAGCAGGCCGCTTGAAGTGCCAGTGAATGCTGCCCGGATGTTTGACAAGCGTGGTCTTCATCCCCAATACCAGTCCCAAGCGCCTGCAACAGCTCTCCACCATATTCTCCGCGCGTCTAAAATCCGCGGCAGCGGGAATGGCTATCGGAAAATCGACCATGCTTCGTCTGTTTATTCTCCCTTGAAGTTTGGTTTCCGTTTTTCGTTGAAA
>JBEKHQ010000072.1:0-9276 GCA_050012195.1 Bryobacteraceae bacterium
TGCTGCAGCGCCTCCCGCAAATCAATCCGAGATGTCTGCCAAGCCGGCACCAGCCCAAAGACGATCGTGGATAGCAACGAAACGGCGCCTGCAAACAGCAGCACAAATCGGTCCACCCCCACTTCCGCGAGACGCGGCAGGTTGTCCGGCGCAAACCGTAAGAGCGCAGCGGTTCCCCCGGCCGCGAACAACACGCCCAATATTCCGGCGGCCACCGCAAGAATGACGCTCTCGACCATCAACTGTCGAACGATGCGCCAGCGGCCGGCTCCTAGAGCTGCTCTGAGCGCGATCTCGCGGGAACGTCCGGTGCCGCGCGCCAGCATCAGGTTGGCTACGTTCGCGCACGAGATCAACAGAACCAGCGACACTGCCGCCATTAAGATCCAAAGCGTCGCGCCCACGCGATGAACCAGTTGCTCGCGCAGCGGCGTGATGGCGAACCCCTTCCCGCCGTTGCTGTCGGGAAACGTGGCCGCCAGCCGCGCCCCGACGGCGTCGAGTTGCGCCCGGGCCTGTTCCGCGCTCACGCCGGCCCTGAGTTTGGCGACCACATAGTAGCTATATGAGGTACGGTTCTGATTCCATAAGCGCTCCGGCGGCGCGGCCAGCCAAACTTCCGCTTTGCGCGGGAACTCGAAACTGGACGGCAGGACGCCGGCGATCTGATAGGACCGGTGCTCTACGGAAATCGGTTGACCCAGCGCCGCTGGGCCGCCGCCGAACATGCGCGTGGCGAACCCACGGCTGACCAGCGCAGCCCGATCCGCATCACTTTGCTCTAACAGCCGGCCATAGTCCGCCTTCACCGAGAACGCGCGGGGCAGATCGGGGCTGACATAGTACACGGTGCTAAATTCACCGCGATTCCCGATTTGCAAACCAATCTCGCCGCCCGTGTACAAACCCACCGCATCAAAGACCTGAGTCTTGGATTGGATATCAATCAAGTCGCCGCCGCTGAGGCGCGGCGTAGTGTGCCCCTTCTCCTTCCAAACCGTGTTCAAAGCGAAGATCCGGTCGGCATCCGGGTACGGGAGCGGTTGAAGCAGAACTGCGTTAACGATACTGAAAATGGCCGTGCTGGCTCCGATCCCGAGCGCCAGAGTCAACACTGCCGCGGCGGTGAAGCCCGCGCTTTTGCGCAGGACGCGCAACGCATAATTCACATCCTGAAGCATCTGGGCAATCACGCTACAGCGAGTGTAGCGCAGGCCGGTTCTCGCCGACCGCGTACCCGACGTCAGCTTTGTTACGACGGAGCTCACCACCCCGAGCGACATCCCATTCACGGCGCGGTTGATGGATTCCATCGGCGCGTCCCGTCGTAAGTCGATGATGAGTCCCCGGCCGCCTTTCCTCAGCACGCGATGCATCTCTTCGAGCGCGCGAACCGGCTCGGCGAAATTCTTAAAGGCGGCGCGGCACACCACGAAATCGAAGGACTCGTCTTTCAACGGCATCGCGGCGGCGTTCCCATGCCGGAAATCGACGATGATGCCGGCCTCCCTGGCATTGCCCCGCGCGATATCCACGAACGTGCGGCTGATGTCGAGTCCCCACACCAGATATTTGCCCAACTTCGCAAGTTCAATGGCGAAATAGCCAGGACCGGGCGCGACTTCGAGCACGCGGGCGCCGCGCGGGAGTTGATCCGCCACCCGTCTCGCCAGTGTTCGAAACTCCGACATCGATTTGCGCGTCAGATTGGCGTACCATCTTGCCTTGTAGCCCTCCATGCCCGGGCCTTTTTGTGCTTTTACGGATATCGCTTGCTCCATACACCGGAGCGTAACTCCGGCGCGCCTTGAACCCCATTGGAATTCGGCGAGCGGCGTCCAGGAATCGGCGAGTAGCGACTCCGTGCACGGTCCTTCTATCGTATAAAGCCGAAAGCCGTGGGCTACGATAGATACTTTGGAGCCGCCATTGCGATTTCTCATGTCAGGAGCCGCCGGTTTTATCGGCTCCCACTTTTGTGACCGCCTGCTGGCCGAAGGCCATGCCGTGCTGGCCCTCGACAATTTCATCACCGGCGCCGGGCGCAATTTGGCGCATCTGCGCGGGAATCCCGCTTTCGAGTTCCGCGAATGGGACGTGTGCCGCCCCTTTGAAGCCGACGGCCCCATTGACGGCGTCTTGCATCTGGCGTCGCTCGCGAGCCCGGTGGACTATTTGAAGCATCCCATCGAAACGCTACAGGTCGGCTCGGAGGGAACCGGCCGTCTGCTCGAAATCGCGCGGCAGCACGGCGCGCGCTTCATGATCACTTCCACTTCCGAATGTTATGGCGACCCGTTGGTCCACCCGCAGGTGGAAACCTATTGGGGCAACGTGAACCCGGTCGGAATTCGCTCCTGCTATGACGAAAGCAAGCGCTACGCCGAAGCCCTCACCATGGCCTACCATCGCGTCCATGGCGTCCGCACCAACATCGCGCGCATCTTCAATACCTACGGGCCACGCATGCAGTTGGACGATGGCCGTGTCGTGCCCGCGTTCATCGATCAGGCGCTGAAGGGCGAGCCGATGACCGTGTTCGGCGACGGGTCGCAAACGCGCAGCTTCTGTTATGTCAGCGACTTGGTGGACGGCCTGTACCGCCTGGCCTTGTCCGACGAGCGCTATCCGGTCAATCTCGGCAATCCGCAAGAAATGACCATTCTCGACTTCGGCGAACGCATTCGCCGGATCACCGGCACCGCTGCGCCGCTCGAATTCAAACCGCTCCCCGAGGACGATCCCAAGCGCCGACAACCGGATATCTCCAAGGCTCGGCGCGTGCTGGGCTGGGAACCGAAGGTCGATCTCGAAGTCGGGCTACGCGAGACCATCGCGTATTTCCAGAAGCTCGGCTCGCCCGCCCTACTTCGCGGCTAAGTCGACCCACACCTTGGCCGCCGCTCCGCGCCCGAGCTGCACCGGTTTCCCGTCGATCCGCAAAGTCAGCGTGTCGTCGTAATTGGAGGCCATCATCCGCACATCCGCTCCCGGATGGATTCCGATGCCGTGCAGATATTCGAGCAGGCGGCGGTCGCGTTCGAACACGCTCACCACGGTAGCGTCGGCGGCCGGCGGCACTTCATCCAGTGGCCGTAACCCGCGCTCCCGCCGGTCTTGCGGCGTGTCGCGCTCCACCCGATTTCCATGCGGGCAAGCCTCGCCCGTTCCCAAGCGCTCCAGCAGCCGCCTTTCGAAATCGGCCGAAACCGCGTGCTCCAGCTGTTCGGCTTCGTCGTGGACTTTGTACCACTCCATGCCGAAAATCTCCGCCAGCATCCGTTCGATCAAATGATGCCGGTTGAGGACCCGATTGGCGATGTCGCGCCCGGCGGAAGTGAGCGACAGCACGCCGTCGCGTCCGGCCCGAATCAGGCCATCCCGTTTCAGCCGCTTAATCGCCATCGTTACCGCGGGCGCCGATACGCTGAGCCATCGCGCCAGCGTCGCGGCGATCACCGGTTCGCCTTCGCTCTCGGCCTCCGCAATCGCCTTCAGATAGTTCTCTTTGGAGATGGTAATCTTCACAAAACCTGAAACGCCGGCGCCTCTCGCAATCCGGTTGCGCTCACCGATCCGATCTTCACTTCCGCCAGTTGATTCGCCTCGCGCCGCCCGGCCAGCTCCACCTTGAGAAAATTACTCGACAGCGCGCCTTCCGTCAGCGTCACCACCGAGAGCGTCCGCCCGATCATACGCCGCCGGAACTCCAGATTCTTCCGCTCCGCCAATTCGCGTAATATCCGAGTGCGTTCCTTGCGCACCTCCGTCGGCACTTGATCCGCGCACTCGGCCGCCGGCGTCCCCGGCCGCTCCGAATAGCGGAAAACATGCAGGTACGTGAACGGCAGGCTTTCGATGAACGCCCGGCTTTCTTCGAACTCCGCTTCCGATTCGCCCGGAAAGCCGGCCATCACATCCGCGCCGATCGCCGCCTCCGGCATCAGCGCTCGCGCTTTCCGGACGCGATCTTCATAATGGCGAGGCCTATACTTGCGATGCATGCGCCGCAACACTCGGTCCGATCCCGATTGCAAAGGCGCGTGCACGTGCTGTGCGATCCGTGGCGATCCAGCCATCAGCTCCAGCAGATCGTCCGACCAATCCATCGGCTCCACCGAACTCAACCGCAGGCGCTCGATCGGCGTCTCCTCCAGCAGCTTCCGCGCCAAATCCGCGAGGCGCATTCCATCACTCGCGCCCGCTTCGCGCCCCCATCGGCCCAGATTAATCCCGCTCAGCACCACCTCGCGATACCGCGCCGCCAGTTTGCGAACCTGATCGATTACCTGGACCAGCGGCGCGCTGCGGCTCCGGCCGCGCACGAAAGGGATAATACAAAACGAGCAACGATTGTTGCAGCCATCCTGGATCTTCAAATTCGGGCGCGTGCGATCGCCGGCCGCGTCTTCCACCGGCGACGCCAAAAATTCCCGCTGCGCGAAGATGTCGCCCACGTGAATCTCCCCGTGGTAGTGAAGGTCGGCTGACGACACAATTTCGGGAATCTGAACCTTGTGCGAATTCCCTACCACCCAATTAACCCCAGGTAATACCGCCAACTCCTCGGGAGCCCGCTGCGCATAACATCCGGTCACCAAAATTCGCGCTTCCGGATTCTCCCGATGCACGCGATGCACGGCTTTGCGCACGTCTTCGTCCGCGCAAGCGGTGACAGTACAGGTGTTTAGCACCACCAGGCCGGCGTCCCGCACGCTCGCCGCCGCGGCCATTCCACGGTCGAGCAACGCCGCTTCGAGCGCTGCTCCATCCGCCTGCGAGGCCCTGCATCCGAAATTGTGTACGTGAAACGTCCGCACCAATCCGATTCTAGCAACCGCGGCACGGGTTACCCCCGCCGGCCAATAAAGCTCCTTCCCCCATCGCCCGATAAATACTCAGATGGAACGTGTCCTTTCCCAAGAAGAAATCGACGATGTCTTTCGGCACAATCGTGACACCCCGGAGGATGATCCGGCCAAGCACGCTGTCGCTTACGACTTTCGTCGTCCGGACCGGATCGCCAAGGATCAACTCCGCGCCATCCACATATTGCACGAGAATTTCGCGCGTAGCGTGGCCTCTAGTCTTTCGGCGTACCTGCGCGCTTATGTTGCTGTGAATCTGGTCTCGGTGGAGCAGCTCTCGTTCATGGAATTCTCCCAGTGCCTGCCGTCGCCCACCTGTCTGGCGTCGTTGGGTCTGCAACCTTTCGAAGGCAACGCGGTGCTGGAGCTCAATCCGGGGCTGGTCTTCCCGATCATCGAAATGCTGCTGGGCGGCGCCGCCCGTTCGCCGCTCAAGGTCAATCGCGAAGTCACTGAAATCGAACAAAGCGTGATGGACGGAATTTTCCGCATCATCTTGCAGGATCTGAAAACCGCCTGGCACGCCGTCGCGCCGCTCGAATTCTCCATCGACGCCCGTGAAACCGACCCGCAGTTGCTCCGCATCCTGGCGCCCAATGAAGCCGTGGTTGCGGTAAGTATGGAAGTGCGCATCGGCGAAAACTCGGGGATGATGAACATCGGCATTCCCTCCATCGTCATCAAGATGTTGCGCAACAAGTTCGACCAACAATGGTCGGTGCGCAAGGCGCAATCCAACGAGCAGGACCAAGCCCGCATGCTTCGCCTGATTCGCCCTTCCCGGCTGCATCTCGATAGTCGCCTGGCCGGGCCCACGCTGAGCGTGGAAGATCTCATGGATCTGAGCGAAAACGACGTCCTCACCCTCGACTATCCGGTGGGCCGCTTGGTGGACCTCAGCGTCAACGGCAAATTAAAATTCAGAGGACGCATCGTGACCACCGGCAACAAACGCGCCTTTCAAGTCGCCGAGATCTCCAAGACCTAGCCGAATCCCCCAGGCGGCGCCTTAGTATACTGGCAACCGTCAGGCATGAAGCGCGCAGCCATCGGCATTCGAGCGCACTCCGGGTGGGGCGCTCTAGTGGTCGTCTCCGAGAATCCCGTCGTGGATGTCATCGACCGCGGACGGATCGCCATTACCGACCCTAACACCCGAGGCGCCAACCAACCCTACCACTTCGCGAAAGAGCTGAATCTTCGCGCAGCCGACCAGCACCTCGCGGACTGCGCGGCCATCTCGGAACAACTCGCCTTCGAAGCTCTCGCCGGTGTCCGCGACCAGTTGTGGCGCCGCGAGTATGTCGCCGTGGGATGTGCGATTCTCCTGGCCTCGGGCCGCGCCCTGCCATCGCTTTCGAACATCCTCGCCTCCCACGCTCTCATTCACACCGCGGAGGGCGAGTTTTTTCGACAGGCGTTTTTCAGAGCCAGCGAAAGGCTGGAAATCCCCGCCACGGGAATTCGGGAGCGGGATCTCGACCAACGCGCCGAAGCGGTTTTCGGCGATCGGGCGAGCCGGTTGCGGCAAGAGATCGCCGCGCTGGGACGATCGCTGGGGCCGCCTTGGACCACCGACCAAAAGACCGCGTCCCTGGCTGCATTGTTGGTTCTGGCCGGCGATCGATGATCGAGGCGATAGACTTGGAGGCGAGCGGGAGCAGAACTCATTGGGCCGTTCGGAGTTTCGCTCGAAATCCGCCGTGATACCGTAGTGAAATATGAATCCCTACGCGCCCCAGTTAGGCAACCACGACCCTGTCGCCGTCATCGAAGCCACCTCCCAAAAGCTCGAAGCCTTGATTGACGAACTCGGCCTTCGCCGAATCGACGAACCGCGCGCGCCCGGAAAATGGAGCGCGAAGCAGATTGTCAGCCACCTAGCCGATTGCGAGCTGACCTTCGCGTTTCGTCTGCGCCAGACCCTGGCTGAGGATCATCACGTGATTCAGCCTTTCGACCAAGAGAAGTGGGCCGCAACATACTCCGCCTACAACGCGGAGGCCGCGCTGGCCGTTTTCTCCTCGGTTCGCCAATGGAACCTGGCTTTGATTCGCTCCTCGATCCCCGCCGCGCTTCCGAAACCGGTTACGCACCCCGAGCGTGGCCAAATGACTTTCGCAACCATCCTCGAAACCATGGCCGGCCACGATCTCAATCATATTCACCAAATCGAAGCGATCGCCGCTCGCGTCGTCGGCGCGTAGTCCCGCCGTCCGCTTGCACCGCCGCGCTACACTCAGGGGAAGCGACAAGCAGCCCAGCGGTTCTTGTAACGCGAGAATTATTATCTTTCAGCCGGACGTTGGGTTCGTTTTGTAAAAAATGGAAAATGCTCCACAAACGCCGCCCGGGAAGCACTAGCCAATGAATGGCCCTATCGCGTTCAGCCGGACCCTCCGCGCCTTTGATGCCGACGACTTCCGCATCTCGAACTTATTGCTGCTGCTCGTCTTTGTGCTGTTGGCCGCCTGGACTTGGTGGTTTTTTCGCTCCACCGTTCCTCAATTCGAAACCACTCATGAAGTTCGAATTCAGCCTAACCTCTTTATAGCCTCGTTCCCGGCGCGCGCTCTCGAACACCTACGCCCCGGTCAATCCGCCGCATTGGAAGTGGACGGAATCGTCATTCCCGCGAAAGTAAGCGCCATCGCTAGCGATGCGGCGGGCGGCGAAATTCGCGTCTTGTTGATGCCTGCCACGGAGCGCCAGCCTCCCGCGTCCGGTAGCCATCGAGTGGAGGCGTCCGTCGAAGTTGAACGCGTCACCCCCGCCGCGCTCGTCATGCGAGCCATCGGTCGCCTTACAAATCAATGAAGTCGCGCGCACGCTTCCTGGTGCCGGAAGTCGTCCAGAGCTCCAACCTGGACTGCGGTCCGGCCGCGCTCAAGTGTCTGCTGGAAGGCTTCGGCGTTCGTGTCCACTATGGCCGCCTGCGCGAGGCCTGCCAAACCGACGTCGATGGCACTTCCATTGACACGCTCGAAGAAGTCGCCAATCAGCTGGGACTCGAGGCCGAGCAGATTATGCTGCCGCCCGATCACGTGCTTCTCGATGAAGCTCGCGCATTGCCGGCCATCGCTGTCGTGGTCTTGCCGAACGGCATGACGCACTTCGTGATCGTGTGGCGCCGTCACGGCCCGTTCGTCCAGATTATGGATCCCGCCGCCGGTCGTCGCTGGATACGCGGCGTCCGCTTTTTACATGACCTCTACGTTCACAAAATGCCGGTTTCCGCCGCGGATTGGCGCGCATACGCGGGCACGCCCGGTTTTCTGGACCCGCTGCGCCGCCGCGTGGATGATTTGGGCATCGCCGAACCGGCCCTTGGCCTGATTGCTTCCGCCGCCGGAAATCCAAACTGGCGCCGGGTCGCCGCGCTCGATGCGGGCTTGCGGATGCTCGATTCCCTAGTCCGGTCGAAGGCAATCCGTCTGGGCGCCCAGGCGGCCCGCGTGCTCGAGAGTTTCCTCGAAAACGACGAAACCATCCCCGAGCACTATTGGTCGGTTCGCCCCGCGCCCGCGTCCGCCGGCGGTGAAGAACAGCTCTTGCTGCGCGGCGCGGTCTTAGTGCGCGCCATGGGACTGAGCGAGAAAACCGCGCAGCGCCGCGCGCCGTCGTCGCCCGAACTGATTGCCGCCCTGCATCAACCCTCCACTCGGCCCGGCATCGAACTGCTTCGTCTGCTCCGCGAAGACGGTCTCTTCACACCCATCGCGATAACCACCTCGCTCATGCTCGCAAGCGGCGCGGTCATCCTCGAGGCGATCCTTTTCCGAGCGCTGCTCGACCTCGCCGGCTTGCTCAGCTTCCCAGATCTTCGTTTGGGCGCAATGGCCGCGCTGATCGTTTTCTCGATCGCGCTGCTGCTGCTCGAAATCCCGCTTAACGGTAGCCTCCTGCGCCTCGGGCGCCGGCTCGAAGTCCGGCTCCGTCTCGCTTTCCTCCGCAAAATTCCGCGCTTGGGCGACCGCTATTTCCAGAGCCGCTTGAAATCCGACATGGCCGAGCGCAGCCATAGTATTCACTTGATTCGCCGCCTCCCCGAACTCGGAGGCCAGCTCCTGCGTTATAGCTTCGAAATCGTTCTCACCGCGGCCGGCATCGTTTGGCTCGATCCCGCCAGCGCCGCCATTGCCATCCTCGCGGCGCTGGCCGCGGTCTTGATCCCACTTCTTTCTCAACCGGTGCTGATGGAGCGCGATCTGCGCGTGCGCACTCACGCCGGAGCTCTGAGCCACTTCTATCTCGATGCGCTTCTGGGCCTGGTCGCGATTCATTCCCACGGCGCACAACGCGCGGTGCGGCGCGAACATGAAAGCTTGCTCACCGAGTGGGCGCGCGCCGGGCTGAATCTGCAAAGCGCGGTGCTGGGGCTAGAGACGGTTCAATTTCTAACCGGGTT
>JBEKHQ010000073.1:0-8103 GCA_050012195.1 Bryobacteraceae bacterium
CTTGGGAACGATCTTATCGCCGAATTCCATGTAGCTTTCCTTGGCGACGCTGAACGCGGGCCAACGCGCGAGTCCAGGTCCATTGGGGCTGCCGGTCTTGGCGAACTGCACCCAGGCAGCGCTCATGGCCTTGGAGATCTTGGCGTCCTGCTCATTGTAGGTGTCGGGGTTCACCGAGAAATCGCCGAACATTATGGCGGTGGTGCCGTAGGCCGAATCGGGCAGCGTTCCGAACACGTACGGCAATTCGGAAGCGTGAAAAACGCCCCATTTGATCTTTCGTCCCACGCCGTTCAAGCGCGTGAACTGATACTGGTAGGTTTTCGGATTCACTTTGGAAACGGCTTCGAGCGCCAACCGCGTCCCTTGCAGGAATTCGAAATCGCCCATGATCTGCGCTGCCGCCGCGTGCGCTTCGTCGTCGCTCGAGGCGGGATAGAGGGCGAGTAGAGCGTTGGCCTGTGGACCGAACTGCTTGGCCGCCCAGGTGTGGAGATCGGCGACGTTTTTCACGGGAGGACCGCCCAACAGCGTTCCTTCGTCGGCGTTGGTTCCGGCGATCAGCGCCACATTCTGCATCTTGCCTTCCGCGAACAGACGGCCGGGATCGTCGGGCAAAACATACCCGTCCACCACCGGCAGGTAGGACTCGCCGCGGTCCGCCGCGTCGCCGGCCAATTCGAACCCGCCCGCCATTTTCAAGACCTCGGCCGTGCTCTTGGCGCGCAGCGCTGCGAGATCGCCCAATTTCGCGCCGAACTTCTCCATCGGAACGCGCCCGTACCAGGAGTCCTTGAGATGGCTGATAGGAGTATTAATCGCCCAGGCGCTTTCGGCGATCACTTTATTGAACAGGCCTTTCGATTGCGGCATCACCATCAGCAGGCAGACTGCAGTGCCGCCCGCGGATTCGCCGAAGATCGTAACGTTGTCCGGATCGCCGCCGAACGCGCCGACGTTGCGCTTCACCCATTCCAAGCCCGCGACCATGTCGAGCAGAGCGTAGTTGCCGGAAACGTGGTTCGGCGACTCTTGGCTGAGCTGCGGGTGCGCCAAGAAACCGAAAATCCCGAGACGGTAGTTGATGCTCACCAGCACCACGCCCTGCGCCGCTAGGGGCTCGCCGTCGTACACGGTCTGCGAACTGGCGCCGATGGCGAAGCCGCCGCCGTGAATCCACACCATGACGGGCAGTTTGTCGGAGGCCGACTTCGCGGGCGTCCAAACGTTCAGGCCCAGGCAATCTTCCTTCTGCGGCGGACCGGCCAAGGGCAGCGCTTGCGGGCAGGTGTTGGGATAATTCTTGGCCACCAGTATCCCCTTCCAGGGCTTGGCGGGCTGCGGCGCCTTCCAGCGCAAATCGCCCACCGGCGGGGCCGCGTACGGGATTCCTTTGTAGGTTCGAACCGTGGTTCCGCTGCCGGTTACCCAGCCGGAATCGATTTTCACGAGGGTCTCGAGGCCCGTGGCGGCGAACAATGCCTGCGTGGCCAGAAACAAGGCGGCGATATTCAGCTTCATGCAAGGATCATGGCATAGTCGGGCTGGTGGCGACAATGGCCCTCGCAGCCGCTAGGGTTCAGGCGGGCGGTCCATAACCGCCACCGCCGGGCGACTCGATGCGCAGCACGTCGCCCGCTTCCACTTCGAACCTGGTTTTACCCGGCAGCGTGGTGGCTCGCTTGCCGTGAACCAGGACCGATCGGCCGGTGGCGCCGGCTTGTCCGCCCGCAAGTCCATAGGGACCCCGCAGACGCCGATCCGCGAGAATGGTGACCTGGGCCGGCGCGAGGAATTCGAATTCGCGAATGATCCCGTCACCTCCGGTGTGCCGCCCCTTTCCGCCCGAGCCTGATCGTATGCGATAACCGCGAATGCGCAAGGGATACTGGTGCTCGAACGCCTCCACCGGTGTGTTCCAACTGTTGGTCATGTGCGTGTGGGTGGCGCTGGGGCCGTCAGCGACAGCCGACGCTCCCATGCCGCCCGCGATGGTTTCGTAGTAGGCGAACGGGCGATTGCGAATACGGTCCCAGCCGCCGAAGGTGAGATTGTTCATGGTGCCGGAGCTGGCGGCGGGGATGAGTTCGGGAGCCGCCTGCGCCAGCGCGCCGAGAACTACGTCGGTGATACGTTGCGACGTTTCGACGTTGCCGGCCGCCATCGCCGCGGGAGGACGCGCGCTCACCACGCTACCATCCGGCGCGATTACTTCGAGTGGCCGCAGAATGCCCGCCGTGTACGGGATGTCCTCGCGAACCAGGCAGCGGAAAACGTAGGCCGTCGCCGACACTACCACCGCGAAGTTGGCGTTCACCGATCCTTCCACTTGCGGATCCGATCCGCTGAAGTCGATGACCGCTTGGTCGCCTCGGATGGTCACGGCGGCCGCGATCTTCACCGGGCGATCGCTGATGCCGTCGTTGTCCAGCGCATCTTCGAAGCGATAGGTTCCGGCCGGCAGCCGCTGGATAGCCGCGCGCATCATTCGCTCGCTGTAATCCTGAAGCGCGATCATGTTGCGCCGGATTTTCGCCATTCCGTGCCTGGCCACCAATTCCAGGAGACGCCGCTCGCCGCGCTGGATGGCCATGCATTGAGCGAGTAGGTCGCCCTCGCGCTCCTCGGGCGTGCGCACATTGGCGAGAATCAGGTCGAGCAGCGGGCGGTCGAACTCGCCGCCGCGCACCAGCAGGATGGGCGGAATCCGGATGCCCTCCTGAAAAATCTCGCGCGCCAGGGGCATGGATCCGGGACTCATTCCGCCCACGTCCGCATGATGGGCGCGATTTGCAACGTAGAACGACGGTCGCCTGTCTCCGCGGACGAAGACGCCCGACACCGCGGTGATGTCCGGCAGATGCGTTCCGCCGCGGAAAGGGTCGTTGACGATAGCGACATCACCCGGCTTCAGATCGAACGCCTGCATCGCGTGACGCACCGACAGCGGCATCGCGCCCAGATGCACGGGCATGTGGTCGCCCATCGCCACCGTTTCGCCGGCGGCGTCGTAGAGGGCGCACGAGTAATCGCGGCGCTCTTTGATGTTGGCCGAATACGAAGTCTTGCGCAGCACGGCGCCCATTTCCTCGGCAATCGAGACCAGCAGGTGGCGGAAAAGCTCCAGCTCGATGGGATCGGGCCTCATTGCTTGCACGCCCCCTCGTCGACTAAGAAACTGGCCATGGCGTGCCAACGATCGCCGAGCGACTTTTCGACGACGTTGCTGTGGGTGGCGGCGTCGGCTCGCAGGCGCCAAGCGGCGGGGTCGAAGGTATGGGGAAAACGGACCGCATCGGCGCTCGATTGCCGCATCTCCCAGCTTTCGCCGCCGGTCCGCGTTTCGTACAGCTCGTGGCGCTGGTTGTCGAGCCGCGCGTCAATCAGCAACGTACCGAGTTTCCGCGATTCGAACCAGAAGCGCTCGATGGAAGCCACGCGGCTCTCTTCGAAGATTGGACGCGGGCGCCAGGACTTGCCGCCATCGGTGGTGATCAGAAGGAATGGATCGCGCGGGGCGCTCTGCAGGTTTGCGCCCGAGATCCAGCCATTTTCGAAATCGAAGAACTGAATCTGATCCAGGCCGGAGGAGCGCATCCGGGGCGCCGGCTCGGTCCAAGTTTTTCCCGAATCATCCGATGCCAGCAGGATCGAGTAGAGCGTCGCATCCGGTGTGTGCAGATTTCCAGCGACAAAAACCTTGTCGCCCACCGCTTCCACATTGGCGAGCTCCAGATAAACGGGGCAGGGATGTTCGTCCGAGCAGTTCAATCCGCCGGCTTCAGAATCGGCCTCGGTGCATTCGAAAGGGATGCGCATCGGCTTGCCGTTATTTTCGATGGGGGCCTGAGCGTGTAAGCACGTTGCCAGGATCAGCGACACGGCTGCGCGACCATTCACAAGTCCTATGCTACACGTCGAACTGGATGCCTTGCGCGAGGGGCAGCTCGTTCGACCAGTTAATAGTGACGGTCTGGCGGCGCATGTACGCCTTCCACGCATCGCTGCCGGATTCGCGCCCGCCGCCCGTCTCCTTTTCGCCGCCGAACGCTCCGCCGATCTCGGCGCCGCTGGTTCCGATGTTGATGTTCGCGATTCCGCAATCGCTGCCGCGCGCGCTTAGGAACGTCTCGGCCGAGATCACATTGGTGGTGAACATCGCTGAGGAGAGGCCTTGGGGGACGTCGTTGTGCCAGGCGACGGCTTGTTCGATGCTGTCGAATTCCATCAGATAGAGGATGGGCGCAAACACTTCTTCGCGGACGATCGGCATTTGGGGCGACGCCTTCACCAGAGTGGGCCGAACGTAGCATCCACCCAGCCGGTCGCCGCCTTGGATGATCTCGCCGCCCTGGGCGCGGATGCGTTCGAGCGCGGATTGCATGGCGTCGACGGCCTGTTGATCGATGAGCGGCCCCATCAGCGTGGATTCTTCGAGCGGATCGCCGATGCGGATCTGCGAGTAGGCCGCCTTCAACCTCGCGATCATTTCGGACGCGATGCCGCGCTGCAGGAAAAGTCGGCGGATGCTGGTGCAGCGCTGCCCGGCCGTGCCGACCGCGCCGAACAGCACGGCGGGAACGGCAAGATCGAGGTTAGCGTCGTTCATCACGATCACGCCGTTGTTGCCGCCGAGCTCGAGCAGCGTGCGTCCGAGTCTCCGCGCAACCGTCTCCGCAACGATGCGCCCCATGCGCGTCGATCCTGTGGCGCTCACGAGTGGAATGCGATGATCGTCGAGCATCGGTCGGCCAACCACTGCATCCTCGCCGATGATCAAAGTGAAAACGCCGCGCCAGCCGTGGCGTTCCAGCACTCGCTCGCAGATTTTGTGCACGGCGATCGCGGTCAGCGGAGTTTTCAGCGACGGCTTCCACAGCACGCAATCTCCGCACACGGCCGCGAGAAATGCGTTCCACGACCAAACGGCGACCGGAAAATTGAAGGCCGAGATCACGCCCGCGATCCCCAGCGGATGCCAGATTTCGTACATGCGATGCCCGGGGCGCTCGCTCGGCATCGTAAGCCCGTAGAGCTGCCTCGACAAACCCACGGCGAAATCGGCGACATCGATCATTTCCTGGACTTCGCCCTTGCCTTCAGCCAGGATTTTGCCCATCTCGAGCGTCACCAGCGCGCCCAGATCGTCTTTCGCGCGCCGCAATTCGTCGGCTATTTCCCGAACGATCTGACCGCGCCGGGGAGCGGGCAGCATGCGCCATCGCGTGAACACCTCGGCCGATTCCGAAACGAGTCGGTCGTAATCCTGCGCGGAAGCGAGGCGAACGCGAGCGAGTTCGCGGCCGTCGGCGGGATTTACGGAGGCGATAGTAGCTCCGCCCGCGCCGTCGGTGCGATCGAGGCCATAGACGCCTGAATTCTCCGCCTCGATTCCGAGCCGTGCGAGCACGGGGTGCGCCGTTATGGTTGTGCCAGCCATCCAAATCCTTCCGGTCCGGTAGCGAATCGGCGACCGGCCTCGGTAACGACTTTTCCAATTCGCGCCATGGCCTCGTTTTGAAATTGCGGGGCCAGCCACTCCTCAAGCCCGTGACGCCGGCTGATCGCGATCGCCGCCTCGCGAGTGGTTGCTCCGCGCGGCTTGATCGCGCGAACGTGCAATGCGTCGCCGATAATGTCCTCGTCGGTCGCCTTGAGCGCTAGCGAGGCCAACTCCTCGGGATCGCAGGGCAGCAACGGCGCAAGGGTGGCAAACGTTCGAATGCCGGCGGCGCGCAACCGTCCGATCGTTTCCAGACGCTGAGCGATGGAGGCGCAGCGCGACTCGTACAGCTTTCGAATATCTTCTCGATTCGTGGTCAGAGAGAAGCTGACGCGCAGCGATGTACGGCGCGAAAGCTCCGTCAACCGAGCGAGATCGCGGAGGATCAGCGGCCCGCGCGTCTGAATCGCGAACACCTCCGGCGGATTCGCCAGAACTTCGTCCAGGATGCGCGGCATCAGCTCGCGGCCTGCTTCGGCGGGCTGATAAGGATCGACAACCGGTGAACAATAGATGCGCTGTTGAGCGCGCAATTGCAGGCGCAATCGTTCCGGCGCATTCGATTTGAACGTGGTGAAGTGGCCCCAATGCTTCCAATCCGCGGATCGCAAGCCGCCATAAATCCCCATGGTGGGCACGTAGCAGTAGCTGCACGCGAAGGTGCAATTGCGCGCGGGTGTCAGCGAATGTGTGAAACCCGCTTCGGCGATGAATCCCGTGGTGGGGCTGAGAATGCTCGCCGATGTAGCTTCGAAAACCTGGAAAGGCATCGCCGCTCTTATTTTCGCACCAGCTCACGGCGCAACAGATCGAGAGCCGTGTTGGTGGAGAACATGCGGACGAGTTCCCGAGTGCCCGGAAAATGCACGCGCCGGGCTTCGCTTCCTTCCGGCGTGGCCAGGCCGATGAAGGTAACGCCCACCTTTTCGCCGTCCGGCCCGGCGTAGCCGGTAATGGAAAGCGCATAATCGGAGCCGGTTCGCTGTCGCGCGCCTTCCGCCATCGCTTTCGCCACCGGTTCGCTCACGGCGGTGTGCTCGGCGAGCATCTCCGGAGGAACGCCCAACAACTTCGTCTTCATCTCATTCGAGTACGTAATGAAGCCGCCGCGAAAATAATCGGACGACGAAGGAACGGCGGTGATGCGGCCGCCCAGGAGCCCGCCGGTGGCGCTTTCGGCGACGCTCAAGGACGCGTGCCGCGCTCGCAGCAGATCGCCTGCCACCTTTTCGAGCGAATCGCCGTTGCGCGAGTAAATGCGGTCGCCCAACAACGGCTCGATACGCCCGCTCACCTCTTCGATCAGCGCCTCCGCTTCTTGAGCGGTAGAACAGCGCGCGCGGAGGTGAACGTGGATCTCGCCCGAGACCGCGAGAATCGTCGTGGCGAGATTCGGGTACTGCTTGTACACCGGCGAGATCAATTGATCCAGATCCGACTCGGGGATTCCGACGCAGCGCAATTGGAGAACGCGAATCACCTGTGCCGGCAAAGCCTGGTTGAGGCGTGGCAGGCAATGATTCTCGAACATCGGCTTCAGCTCGGCCGGGGGGCCCGGCAGCAGCATCAGCATCCTGCTTTCGTGCCGAATCCACTGTCCGGGCGCGGTGCCGCGATCGTTGGGTAACACCTCGGCGCCTTCGATGACGAAAGCCTGCCTGCGATTGGTGTCCACCATCTTGCGGCCGAAGCGCCGGAAGCGTTCTTCGATCTGATCGCAAATGTCCTGTCGAAAAACGAGCGATCGCCCCACTGCGGATGCGACGGCATCGCGCGTGAGATCGTCTTCCGTCGGCCCCAGGCCGCCCGTTAGAACGATGATTTGCGAGCGCGCGATGGCGCCCAGAATCGAATCCATCAGGCGTTCGCGTTCGTCGCCGACCACGGTCTTGCGGACCACTTCCACGCCTAGCGCATTGAGCTGATCGGTGAGATACAGCGAATTTGTATCCAGCCGCTGCGGGGTCAGCAACTCGGAGCCGACCGCTATAATTTCCGCGTCAGCCATTTTAAGGAAGAGGACGGCCCGCGATACCGACGTCCGCGCGATACAGAGCGCCGTTGGTGGTGACCAGCAGCGAGCGCGAGGGAGTAAACGCGAGGCCGACGATCCCCGGTCCGGAGAGGAACAGTTCCGGCGTCGGCTGGTGATCGAAGCGCACGACGCCGCGCCGGCCGCCCAACGAAGCGGCGACGTACAGACGGCCATCGGCGTCGAAGGCCAATCCCTGCGGGCGCCCCAGGCCGCGATAGAAAGTCTCCACTTCACCGTGCGACGAGATGCGATATATGGAATCGAAACTGGATGTGGTGGGTCCGGTGGCGTAAAGATAGCCGTCGTCGCTGAACGCAAAATGATACGCGGCGATGGAAGCCTCCATCGTGGCGAAGACATAAATCTGGCGCGCGCGGTTGATCTTGAAAATCGTTCCGCTGCGATCGCCCACGTACAGGTTCTCCTCGGCGTCGAAAGCGATCCCGGTGGCCACTCCCATGCCTTCGACGTAAACCGACGCCGTGGCGTTGGGCGTCACTTGATAGATGATCCCGTCGTAGCGGCTGGAAACGTAGAGCGTGCCCGCTCGATCGAAAGCCAGGCC
>JBEKHQ010000074.1:0-8081 GCA_050012195.1 Bryobacteraceae bacterium
CTGTAAGGTGTGGTCGCCCGATTCACGGCGAAGATAGGCAGCTGCCATTTCGTGCAAGTGCGGATACACGAAAGGCAAGAGGCATTCGATCGCACTCTGATCCCCGTCTTTCCAGCGCTGCAGCAGAACGGTTATCTCACCAGGCTCGGGTTCGTTAGCCAGGGAATGAAAACCTCCGACATACATTATGTCTCGCTGTGCCCTTGCCAGTCCTCTGCTCTGGGGGAGGAGCGCAACGTGCTTTGGGAAAGGTATGACCCGGCCGCGAAATCAGCCGCTGGGGATCCGCAATCCCGCCCCGGCCCGACGACATGAACCGCGGCGGTTCGTCGGCCACCCTGGCATGTGCGATCGTCGCACGAAATCTGTAGCCGTCGCGCTGGGCTATCGGCTCTTACGCTTGTCGTTTTTGCCGGGCGGCTGCGATCCGGGCGGCTTCTTGCCGGGCTGCAATTGGCGGAGCATGCGGTTTACCGAACGAATGAGATGGCTGACTTCATGCGCGTTTTTTTGCATCACGACGTCGGCCCCGGTGTTAGCCTCGTTCAAGCCCAGCGTATCCGTGAATCCGGAAATAAGAATGACGGCGATCTGCGGATGCTGCTTTTTGAGCCGCCCGATGAACTCGAGACCGTTCATCTTCGGCATTTTGTAATCGGTCACCACCACATCGAACCGTTGTTTGCCGCACAGTTCCAGAGCGTCGTGCGGAACGCTGCACGTAACCACTTTGTGTCCCAACTCTTCGAGCACACTGCGACGAGCGGCTAGACCGAGTGAGTTATCATCCACCAGCAAGATGCGTCCACAAAGATTGTGAGAAGAGCCCGTTGGCATGCCCAAGACTCAACGAAATTAACAGAGTTGAAATCGACTGTCAACGAATCTCTATTGAGTTGTAACAGCGGAAGATTCAGAGCTTGACTGTCAGGGGCGAGATGTGTAACCGAATTGTGCTACTCGACTTCGCGCGGCGCGGTGTAGCCTTGCTTGGCGACGATCGAGTATTTCATCGGCTTGCCTTTGTCGTCGGTGATGCGCAACGGGTTGCCGTTGGCCGGATCGACCAGCTCTACTTTGAGCTTGCGGAACTTGCCGTCCTTGGCCTGGTTGGAGGGTTGATAGGCGATCGAGTACTGATTGCGGAGGGCGTCGGAAATCGACTTGTAGATGGACGGGAACTCGCCGGTGAAGCGCGGGAAGAAAGCCTGGCCGCCGGATTCGCGCGCGAAAGTGTTGAGCGTGTTGTCGGCCTGCAGGAAGTCCATGCGTTGCGACGCGCTCATAGAGGCGTCGGCCATGATGCGCAAGGCCTGCAGCAGGCTGATGGAGTAAATCGGCACGCCGGCCTCCTGAATCGACTTGCGGGCCTTGTCGTAGGTGAGCTTACTGAAAGTGTCGCGGCCGGTAGCGATTAGAAGAATGGCCTTGCGGCCTTCGATGCCGCTCATGCGCTCGGCCATATCGGACACCGCGTCGAACATATTCGATTCCGAGAAGCCGGCAATCCGCAAACGTTGCATGGCGTCGTAGGTCTTCTGGCGGTCCGTGGTGAAATCCGAAAGGATCTCCGTTCTCAAGTCGTACGCCACGACGGCGAAATAATCTTCCGGCTTCAACGTCTGCACAAAGCCGTAGGCGGCGGTCAAGGTTTCAAACCAACCCTGCGAGTAGATGCGCTGGAACTGCGCGTTGAACTCGACCACCATCGCGATGGTCATGGGAGCTTCGCTGTTGGTGCTGAAGGTGCTGACTTGCTGCGGCACGTTGTCTTCGAGCACGCGAAAATAATCTTTCTTGATGTTGGGGATGAAGTGGCCCTTGTTATCGAGCACAGCCACTTCCACTTGGACCGTCGTGACATCGCTGCGGAAGGTCGGCGTCCCTTCCGGAACCTCTTTGCCCTTTTTACTGAATTGAGAAGGAATCTTGGGCTGGTCCGAAGCGTCGGGGGCGCTGGGGGCAGCGGGCGCGCTCGGGGCATCCGGTGCACTGGTCGCGTCGGGCGCGGGAACATCCTTCTTCCTGGGTTTGGCGACTGTTTCGGTAGGCTGCGATTCGGGACTCTGGGCGGAAGCGCGCCGTGCGGGGATTCCGGCCAGCAGAAACACCAACGCCGCTGCGCTAAGAATCTTCAAGGCTTTCATAAGACAACTCGGCGGGAGGATTCGCCCTCCACATCTATCTTATATAGTAAACCCGCTAGTGGACGCGCGGGTCGCGGCCGGAACCTTGTTTCCGCAGATAGACCTGGAACTTCTTCTTGGCGCGCCGCAGCTTCCATTCGCTGTATTGATGCCGCACCGGTCCCGCCAGGTCGAAGTTGAATTTGGGCGTTTTTAAGAACACGTAACCGAACAGCAATCCGCCCAGATGCGCGAACTCGCTGACGCCGTTGTTAACCTGGAAAGAACTGAGGAACGCGATGGCGCCGATGATCATCACGAAATACTTCACTTGAATCGGGATCAGGAACGAGAACAGGATGGTTCGCGTGGGGTAGAGCATCGCGTAGGCCATGAGAATACCGAAGATCGCGCCGGAGCTGCCGATGGTGGGTATCCGCGGATTGCCCCAGGGAAGCAGATAGTTGGCCAGCACTACGCAGATTCCCGCGCCCACGCCGCAGAAGAAATAAAACTGCAGGAAGCGGCGCGTTCCCCACGTGCCCTCGAGATCGGCGCCGAACATCCACAGCGCCAGCATATTCCACAGGATGTGGCTGATGCCTCCGTGCAGGAACAGATAAGTAGCGAGTTCCCACAGGCGGCCCTCCTTGAGAACTTCCGCCGGGATGAGCCAGAGATCCTTGAACGGGTACAACTGCATCAATCCGCTGAAATACCCGATGACGAAGATGGCGACGTTACCGATGAGCAGCCACTTCACGCCCGGAGGAAAGCCGGGAATGTAAAACATGCCCTGAGTTCGGGTTCTACTGCGAAGGGACATTGAGGAGAGCGCCCGCCTTTCCTCAGAATATCAGAAGCATCGGTTTCTCTTCAGATATTTTTTGGAGCGCGCGTGCGGCCGGCGGCGCCCCACGTAGCCAGGGATTTGAGCGCGATGGCCAAGGCGATCCAGACCTGCCAGTGCGAGAAGAAACCGCTGCTGATCACGAATGCTTCGGTCCAACCCACATCCGCGGTGAGACGCCACAGACCCAGTACTAAGGCGATCAGAGAGGCAGGCGTAAGGAATGCTACAAACATGTTCGCGATCTGCTGCTCATCGAGCGCCGCGCGCGCCGCCTTTAGCGTCCGATCCAGCATCCCATGCAGATTGCTTTCGAATGTCGAAGTTGTTCCTGTGACAATGGTCGCCGTTCTCACCCACACAGGCTGCAATGTTGCTCCCACTCTCATCTGCGGCATCTCGGACCTCTCGCCTACTAGATGCATGGCATCTGCCAAAGTTTCCGGAATCCCGCAGCGCGGAGCGGCTGATAGGTGCGTACAACTTAGCGCAATCATCTCGCGCCTAGCAACGTTCCGAGTGCGTTCCGAAAGTGACCACGGTGTGGCGAATGTCCACAGATCGACACTCGATTACAAATGAGTGGCGGGGTAGAAAATCAGAAATTGGCTAGTTTTCGTTCCGGCTCTTCTACCGATTTCGGGAGCACGGTCTGCGCTTTTCCATATCGACCGAGAGCCAGAGCGCAGAGCTGCAAAGTGGCGGCGGCGCCCAACCAAGCTTGCCAGTGCGAGAAAAGGCCGTCGGAGATCGGAAATTGGCCGGTAGCCTTCAGGTCCGCTGCCAGTCTCCAGAAGGCCAGAACAGCCGCCATGAACGCCGCGGGAGTCAGCAGGGCCGCCAGCACTTGCGAGAAGTGTTGGTTCTGGCGCCGCTTCTGCCTTAGCTTGGGTCCCGCTGCAAATCTGATCCGGACGAGCATTGCTGTACAATCTGAGTTTATCAGCATTGGCGTAATTCTCATCGCCAAAAATTCGCTTATGAAAACACTTAGGACGGCGCTAATCGGCACTGGATTCATGGGCAAAGTCCACGCTGAGAACGTCCGCCGGCTCGGCAATGTGGAAATCGCCGCCGTGGCGGGCTCCAATGCAGCACGGACGCGCCAATTCGGCGAATCCATCGGCGCGCCTAGGACCACGGGGGACTACCGGGTTCTGATCGAGGATCCAACCATCGACGCAGTGCATGTTCTCACGCCCAACGCGCTGCATCACCCCATGTGCCGGGCGGCGCTCCTGGCCGGCAAACATGTGCTGTGCGAAAAACCTTTCACCGTATCGGTGGGCGAGGCGCGCGAGTTAGTGGAACTGGCGGCCAAGACTGGCCTCGCGAATTGCATCCAGCACAACCTGCGCTACTACCCGCTGGTGCAGCAGATCCGGCGCATGATCGAACACGGAGATCTCGGCGACATCCTGATCGTGCAAGGCACCTACTCGCAGGATTGGCTGCTCTACGACACGGATTGGAATTGGCGCGTGGGTTCAAAAGAGAACGGCGTCTTGCGGGCGATGGGCGATATCGGGTCGCACTGGATGGATCTGATGGAGCACGTCACGGGACTGCGCATCACCGAGCTGTGCGCGGATTTGGCGACGTTTCACGCCACGCGTAAGAAACCCAAGGGCAGCGTCGAGACCTTCACCGGAAAGACGATGCGGCCGGAAAATTTCGAATCGGCGCCGATCGATACGGAGGACTTCGGCGCGGTCCTGTTGCGTTTGGGCGAGCGAGCGCGCGGCGCTTTTACCGTCAGCCAGATGTCGGCGGGGCGCAAGAATATGTTCGCGTTCGGGATCTATGGAACGAAAGCCGGGGCTTCGTGGAACCAGGAGCGGCCGAACGAATTGTGGATCGGCCGGCGGGACGCGCCGAATGGTTTGCTGCTGAAGGATCCGTCGTTGCTTTATCCGGAAGCGGCCGGCTTTGCCGATCTTCCAGGTGGACACGCCGAAGGGTACGCGGACACCCACAAGCAGGTCTTCAAGCGGTTCTACGCAAAAATCGCGGATCCGTCTGCGCCGGTCGATTATCCGACGTTTCAGGACGGATTGCGCGGGATGCAGTTGCTCAAGAAGGTGGCTGAGAGCGCCCAGCAGCGCGCGTGGGTGAGCATCTCGTAGGATCGAGCGCCACTGACGAAGACGAGCCTGAAAACTCATGAAATTCTCATTTCTTCATAATTCGCTGCCTCCTCGATTCGCGTAAGCTTGGGCTGTTAGTATACGAAGACTACACAACACTAGGAGACGAATAACCATGCCCCTGATTCAAGTTAAGTTGATTGAGGAAGTTTTCACAGCAGCTCAGAAGAAGGAAATCATTACGAAACTGACCGACGCGATGGTGGCCGTGGAAGGCGAGAATATGCGATCGGTCACCTGGGTCATCATCGAGGACGTTCGAAGCGGCGAATGGGGAATAGGCGGCCAAGCATTGACGACCGACCAGGTGCGAGCAATCGCTGCGGGGAAAGCCTGACATTCGACCGCCCGGTGCTGCTATATTTCTAATCGCACCGGGCGGCCAAACCTATGCGTCGAGTTCGGGATCTTTTGGACAACCACTCGGCGGGGAATTTTGTAGGGCGCAGCGAAGAGCTGGCTTTGCTCCACGAAATCCTGGCCGATGAATCGCCGGTCGTGGTCTACGTCCATGGGATTGCTGGAATCGGAAAGTCGCGCTTCCTCGGCGCTTTTGCCCAGCGCGCTCGTGCCGAAGGCGCAACCGTGGTGCTGTTGGACTGTCGCCGCATCGAGCCAACAGAGGCGGGACTGCTAGGCGAGCTCTCGCGAGCCATTGGTGGGACGGCTGGCTCAGGGGAAGAAATCGCCGCTCGGTTCAGCCGCGTGGGCGACCGGGTTGTGGTTGCACTGGATACCTACGAAGTGTTCCGCCTGATGGACACATGGCTCCGTCGGGTGTTCCTGCCGATATTGCCCGACAACGTAAGGTTCGTCCTGTGCGGCCGAGAACCCCCGGCTCCGGCGTGGTTCTCCGATGCCGGGTGGACTGGGCTGTTCAGAAGTATCTGCTTGGAATCGCTCGATCAGTCGGCTGCAGCGCGATTGCTGTCGCGTACAGGTGTGCCGATCGATGACGTCAACCGCCTGGTTGGGCTTTGTCACGGCCATCCCCTGGCGCTGACCCTGGCGGCTTCTCTGCGCCGGACACCAGGAGCGTTCGCGTTGGGGACGGGCGTGCGGCAACGGGTGGTGGAAGAACTGTCAAAGTTGTTTCTGGCTGACATTAGCGACCTGCAAACGCGACGGGCACTGGAGGCAGCTTCGGTGGTGCGCCGTGTGACACTGCCGATTCTAAGCGTGCTGTTGACGGATGCGTCGCCGCTCGATGCGCAGGAACGCCTCCGGGCGCTTCCCTTCGTCCAACCGGACCGCGACGGATTGCAAATCCATGATGCTGTGCGGGAAGCCGTTTCGGAAACATTGCGGGCCAATGATCCGCAGCGATATCACGGCTACCGGCGATCCGCGTACCGGCACTTCATGTCGGAGCTACACAGCGCCCCTTCTGGGGACCTTTGGCGCTGCACCGCCGACCTGCTTTACATCCTCGAAAACCCGGTAGTGCGTGAAGCTTTTTTCCCCAGCGGCGCGCAGGAATATTTCGTGGAGCCGGCTCGAACCGAGGACGAGCAGGCCATAGTTAATATCGTCGAGCGTCACGAGCATCCTGTTTTGGCGCGAACCTTACGGAAGTGGTGGAGCGAGGCGCCGGAGACATTCGCGGTGACGCGCGACCGGAATGGAGGCGTCGCGGGCTTCTATTGCGCCTTTGATCCCACCAGCGCTCCTAAGTGTCTCTCTCGGGAAGACCCCGTCACGCGGGCATGGCTGGATCATCTGGATCAACAGCCGATGCCCCGCCAGCAGCGCGCCCTGTTCCTGCGACGCTGGTTCGCCGCGGAGAGCGGAGAAGCGCCATCCGCCGTTCAGGCGGCCTGTTGGGTGGATTTGAAGCGCAAATATCTGGAGCTCCGTCCGACATTGAGACGCGTGTACATGACGCTTCGCGACCCGCAGCCCTATGCTGCCGCCGCGCAAAGACTAGGATTCCGCGTACTCAGCGAAGCCGCCGTTCAAATTGACGGCCAAGAATATCATTCGGCCATGCTGGACTTTGGGCCCTCGTCAGTGGACGGCTGGCTGGCGCGCTTGGTGGCCGCCGAGTTGGGCGTGGAAGACAACGGACTGCTCGACTGCGCCGCACGAGAACTCGTGTTGAATGGCAAGCGCGTGGGCTTGACCAAACTCGAATTTGGAGTTCTGGAATTCCTCCAGAGTCACCGGGGAGAAGCGGTCTCGCGGAATTCCCTGCTGTCCAATGTTTGGGAGCTGGATTACGACGGCGGAAGCAACGTCGTGGATGTCGTGATTCGGGCGCTCCGGAAGAAGATGGGCGACCACGCTTTTCTCATTGAGACGGTTCACGGCGTGGGCTATCGGTTCCGGCGCGAAGCTTGAGATCGGCCCGAACAACGATCGTCTAGTTTTCCGCCGGAGCCCCGAAGCAAAACCGCTCGGTTTCCATCCACATCTGATCCAGCACGTCCACCAGCTCGTGGCCGGAATCGAAAAGCCGAAGCGTCGCGTTGGGTTGCGCCGCGGCGAACGCGACCGAAAAATCGAAGGGCACCACGGGATCGTTCTTTCCATGAAAAATCAGCGTCGGCTGCGGGCAATCCGGGTAATCTTCATAATCGGCCGCGTCGTCGATGAGCTGATAACCCAGCGGCACGGCGCGCCCTTCGCCGTAGTGAAAGACGTCGTGGAAGCCGGAGCTCCTCCACCGTTCCATGGCGCTGAAGCCGACCGTTTCCAGCCAGCGTTTTTGAACACAAAAAGCGGGCGCGAGCAGCACCAGCTTTTCGACGTGATCGGTGTGCCGGGCCCCGTAAAGCGCAGCCAGGTATCCGCCCATGCTGGAGCCGATCAGCGTTACCGGTTCGCTGCGCACTGCGCGTTCGATCACCCGCAACTGACCCGTGATGGTGAGCCCCGCAAAGTTCCCATCGGCGAGGTCCGGGATTTCAAGACCGATCCCCAGCTCGGCAAAGCGTTCCCGGAAAAACTGCGCTTTCT
>JBEKHQ010000075.1:0-8730 GCA_050012195.1 Bryobacteraceae bacterium
GTTAGGCAGCTAAGCGAGTGACGTGTGCAAGTCCGTTTGGGCCGCACTGTTCGAGATCTGTTCACGCATATCAGCTCTTCTTGGATCGACCACCGCGTGTCTCTGAATTTCGACCGTTGGTGTCATCAGGCGATAATGCTCCCAACCCAGGGTGCTGGTTTCCGATTCTGGGAGGATGACGGCGTATCAGGTAGCTACTATTTCAAATTCGCGGTTCGGCACGGAGTTGTTCACACATCTGTAAACGTGTGCGCGCGGCATGTGCAATGTCGATGTTCTCCGCGCCAGTTAGTCGAAGGAAGAGTGGCTGGGCAGCTTGGTATTGCTTCTTAGCGAACAACCCATCGCCTCAGCGTACTCTAGAATCTCAAGATCTCGCGGCGTGATAAGTTTGGGCAGCGGCGGTGTTTTGGTAGGTCTGGCTTTCACTTTTGAGCGAGCTTTGCGCGCAGGCAACGCTTTTGCGGCAGCTCCGGCCTTGGCCTTGTGCTTAGTCGGAGCTTTCTTGCCTGGCATTAGTGGATCACTCGTCTTCGAATTGCTCCCAGTAACTAGGGTGTGTGGCCCTGCGTGGATCGATTTTAGCCCAACTAATCGGCCAAGTCCTGTATCACGGCCCATCCGTCCACTACTTCGCACTATTGCATCGTCCAATAGGGCCAGCGGCGCTATTCGGCCGCGGTCTTTACGTACCTTGCCACCTCTTCGTGAGTCGCGAACCATGCTCCCGGCTTCGTCTTCATGTAAGCGATCAACTTCTCCAACCACAACGCACGCCGGGCGATGTCCCGTGATGCTTGGCGGCAAACCCGAACGTGCCAGACCAGAGTAAAATCCAATAAACGTTCTGAGACTCTAACGCCATCGGCCCGCGACACCCTCCAAACATTTACGCACGGTGTCTACTGGGGCACGAGGGCTTGACTGGGCGAATATCCGTGCGGTCGCGGGAGTAATCACCAGCGGTCCTTACAGTTGAAGCTTGCCTTATGCCATCAAGACGAGCTTTTCTGCTTTCCGTGGGTGCGGTGGCTCTACCCGCCACCGCAAAGACAAGACGCGTGGAAGTCGGTGTGTGTGGTGCCATAGACGACTTCGCCAAGGCAGTTCAATACGGGTTCGACTATTTTGAGGGCGCCGCCGCCGGTATCGCCGCCCTGAACGATCGGGCGTTTGCTGGTTTCCGCGAACACGTCCTCGCATCCCGCCTCCGGTGCAAGCGCTTCAACAGCTTCATTCGGACCCTGCAAGTGGTAGGCCCTAACGCGAACCCGGATGCCGTGTCATCGTACGTGAGCTCGACGCTCGACCGCTGCCGCCAGTTAGGCGCGAGCATCGTCGTATGGGGCAGCGCCAGTTCGCGCAACGTTCCGGAGGGTTACTCCCGGGAAAAGGCGTGGCAGCAAATCAAGGACTTCTTGCGGAGCGCCGGCGACATCGCACGCTCAAAGAATGTCCTGCTTGCGATCGAACCGCTCCGTAGGCAGGAAAGCAATATTGTCAATTCCGGGGCGGAGGCATTGCGGCTGGTGCATGACGTCCAATCATCCTAACGTCAAGATGATCATCGATTACTACCATCTCTGGGAAGAAAACGAAGATCCGGAGATCCTGAGAACGGCCCGCGACCAGATCGTGCACCTTCACTTCGCCAATCCGAACGGGCGGATCTGGCCCAAGCGGCCGGACGAAGATTCCGAGTACGGGAGATTCTTCGAGCTGGTCAAAGAGATCGGTTTTCACGGCGGCATTTCCATCGAAGGAAAGGGCACCTTCGAGCAGGACGCCGCCCAAAGCCTCGCGTTCTTTCGAACAGAACTGAGCTGATCGACGCCCGGCGTTAGACGTTCTCCGGAATCTCAAACCCCCGGCGATAGCCACGATCAGCGTTGCGCAGCAGGCGGTTCGCTTCTTCGTCGCCGATAACCTGCTCGGTCTTCGGATCGAAGTTCAGCGTCCTACCCAGTCGATAGGAGACATTGGCCAGATGGACCATGGTGCAGGAGATGTGACCTTCCTCCACCGGCGCGCCCAGATCCTCTTTCTTACGGCTTCGGACGCAATCGATGAAGTTCGCGAAGTGACGCTCGCCGCCCTGACCGCTGGGGCCGGGCTCCGCCGCCTCACCCAACCAGGTCCTGTATGTGTCGTAATCCTGAATTGCCAAGTACCCCTTGGGGCCGTAATAAATGTTGCCGATCGTGTTCTTTTTGGCCGATGGAGAGCCCAGCGGATCGGCTTTGCTCGAGGCAGGCTTGGCAGTGGCGCTCAAGCCGGCTGGCGGGACACTGCTCTTGCCAAACTTTCCGATCTCGGCTTCGTTGTTGGTGATCCAGTGGCGCACCTCGAACTGCAGAATGCGACGCTTGCTATCGGGGCCGTCGAACTCAAAGTTACAGCTGAGTAAGTTGGGAGTTTGCTGATCGTCGTCGAACATCACGTGAGCGCCCATGGCGGAGACCTTGGTTGGGAATTTGACGCCCAGCCCCCAACGCGCCGTATCCATTTCGTGGATGCCTTGATTTCCGACATCTCCGTTACCGGTATCCCAGAACCAATGCCAGTTGTAGTGGAAACTATTGCGGGTAAAGCCGAGATCGGGCGCCGGGCCGAGCCACAGATCGTAGTTGACGCCGGCGGGCACCGCCTCGATTGGTTTCTTTCCGATGGTGTCCCGCCACTTGTAACAAAGGCCGCGCGCCATGTAGACGTCGCCCACCAGGCCGTCGCGGAGGTGTTGGACGGCTTGCTTCACTCCAACGCTGGAGCGGCACTGGGTGCCGTGCTGAACGATCCGATTGTACTTGTTCACCGCCGCCACCAGTTGCTTGCCTTCCCACCAAGTATGCGACAGAGGTTTTTCGACGTAAACGTCCTTTCCCGCCTGGCACGCCCAAATCGCCATCAGCGAATGCCAGTGGTTGGGAGTGGCGATGGACACGGCATCGATGGATTTATCTTCGAGCAGTTTCCGGTAATCGCCGTAAGTCTTCGGCGCGGGAGCGTCTATCTTCTCCAAGTCCTGAAGCCGCATTCGAATGACGCTCTCATCGATGTCGCAGAGGGCCGCGATCTCGACGCCGGGGATCCCGTGATAAGTCTTGATATGATCGAATCCGCGGCCTCTGAGACCAACGATGGCCACTCGGACGCGGTCGTTCGAGCCCATTGCCCGGTCCGGCCGCAACAATCCAGCGGCCGCCACCGCGCCCGCCTTCAGAAAGTCTCTACGATCTGTCTCCACTGGTATACCGCCTTTTTAGGAATTCTCCTTCATTGCCTTAAGCAGTCCCTCCAGGGACTCTCGCGTGCTTTCCACTTTGTTTCCATCCGGACGTAGGTAATGGGTTTCCAGAGACATCGTTCCGCTGTAGCCGTCCTTGCGAAATGCTTGCATCTGGCCCCTCCAATCGACCACGCCGGCACCCACCGGGGCCCATTCCAGCTTCCCGGTTTTTGGATCTTTTCGCACGTCCTTAATGTGCACATGGCCGATGTAATCGCGCACGGCCTGGTAACCTTCCGAGTAGGGAAATTCGCCGAGCATCACGGCATTGCCTGCATCCCACACGCCTCGCAGGTTCGGCGAGTTCACGTCTTTCAAGATGCGCCCCAGTTCGTGGCCGGTACCGACGTTGCAGGAATGTTCGTTTTCCAGAACCAGCAGGATATCGTTTTGGGCGGCAAGCTGGGCGGCTTTGGCCAACCGATCCCGGACATACGGATACGCCTTGTCCGGCTCATGGACGCGCCAGTAGCTGAAGATCCGGACCTTCCGCGTGCCGAAGAAGCGCGCCAGACGGAACGAATCTTCAAGCACCTTGTCAGCGTCCTCTTCCGTGAAGCTGGCTTTGAAGGTGTCCCGCTTTTCGCCCGTCACGGCCGGCATTTGAGGGAGGTTCCATTTGAAAATAGGCGACGCGATGTCGCTTACCTGGACGTTGTGCTCGGCGAGCAGCTTTTTGGCGCGGTCCAAGTCCGCCTGCGGCGCGACCATGATGTTCTTGCCCCAGATCACGCGCAACTCGGTCCAATGCAAGCTGTAACTGGAAATGAAATCGAGGGCTTCGCCCAGGTTGTCGGTCACTTCGTCGGAGATGATTCCGAGCTTGCTTCCGGCGGCCGGACTATTATCCACGGCGCTCAATCGGCATGCCGCTCCCACAACGATGGAAGTTCTCAGCAGGTCTCGTCGAGTCAGATTCCGCGACATTGCGTCTCCTCTCGTCCTACCCTACCGCGTAGTTAGTGTACTAGTTCAGAGGTTTCCATCTCAAGCGATCCTTACGGTTTGCTGAACTACGCCACAGTCGCGAGGATGTGCATCAGGACTTGCTTGCCGGGTTGGATTCGTCGGTATCAAGGCCCTGTGAGGTGGGTAGTGTACGTATAGGCCGTAATACAGGCGCAATGCGAATTTCCTTCGCAAAAGGATCGAGCCAGTTTCCGGTTTGCGCGTTTCCGTTACCGAAACTATCGAGAACGTATCACCTGTTTCGGAGGAATAGGGTGGTATGGAGTCATGATCTGGCGGAATATTGACTGACTAGACGCTTACCTATATACTAAGTATATGTCGAGGCCAAGGAGCGAGGACAAGCGAAGCGCCATCATTGCGGCCGCGACTCGCATCATTGTGGCGCAAGGCTTGAGCGCGCCGACGGCAGGCATAGCGAAAGAAGCTGGTGTCGCTAATGGATCGCTCTTCACCTACTTCAAGACCAAAACGGACCTTTTTAACCATCTCTATCTTGAGCTCAAAGCCGAGATGGCATCGGCTACTTTGAAAAACCTTCCGGTGAGTGCGGAACTGCATGAGCAGTTCTTCCACGCCTGGCGGAACTGGATGAACTGGGCGTTGTCCAACCCCCAGAAACGCAGAGCACTGGCACAACTCGGTGTATCCGACGAGATCACCTCGGAGGCCCGTGCGGCGGGCCACAAGACCATGGCACCCGTCGCCGAATTGCTGGAACGTGGTCGCGCCAACGGACCTATGCAGAAAGCTTCAATGGGCCTCGTTGTTGCGCTCATGAATTCCGTGGCGGAGGCAACAATGGATTTCATGA
The DNA here is from genome assembly GCA_050012195.1 of Bryobacteraceae bacterium. GTDB lineage: Bacteria > Acidobacteriota > Terriglobia > Bryobacterales > Bryobacteraceae > Palsa-89. The sequence goes on from JBEKHQ010000075.1 coordinate 5,070, forward strand.
CCCAAGATCCGGCCAATGCAAAGAAGCACAGCAAAGTGGGTTTCGATGCTCTATGGCGAATGTTGAAGTGATTTTTTTGACCATGATAAACGACTGGCTAGACAGGTAACAAAGGAGTTGCGAGGATGCGAAGTGCCTCTTTCTTGAACAATCCAGCCGAGCGTAAGGCATACATCATCACCGGCCCAACATCCGGGATAGGCAGAGCCACCGCTCTGGAAGTGGCCAAGTACGGCGACGTCGTGCTTGTCGGGCGCGTCCGCGAAAAACTCGGTGAATTGCAGGGGGAGATCGAGCGAGGGGGCGGCCATGCGGTGTGGGTCCTAGGCGATTTATCGGATATCAAGAGCGTGCGCCGCGCAGCAGCGAAGATCCTCGATCTTCATCTTCCAATCGTAGGTCTCGTCAACAATGCGGGCATCAACCAGATGCGCCCAACAAAGAGTGCTCAAGGGTGGGATCTAACCTTCGCAACGAACCATCTTGGACCGTTCGTGTTGACCGAAGTACTCATGCCACACCTGCCTGACGGCGCAAATGTCGTCTTCGTTGCTTCTGGCGTCGAAGATCCTGAGCGCAAGCCCGCCAAAGCGGTTGGCTTTCGTGGCGGCCGCTACATTTCTGCCGAGGCGAGCGCGCGCGGCGACTGGAAACCCGGCGGCTCCAAGATTCCGGGCGCAGATGCCTATGCCACTTCGAAGCAGTGCACTCTTGCTACGGTTCTGGAGTTTGCCAGCGAGACTACACGCCTGCGTGTTAACGCCGTAGAACCAGGCTTCAATCCAGGTTCCAGCCTCCATCGCGACGCCAACGCCTTTCAACGCTTTTTGCTGAAATACTTCCTTACGCTCTTCGCTCCCTACGTCAAGTACTGGAGCACTCCGAAGCAGGCCGCGCGCGTGATCACGAAAGTGCTGATGAATGAATCGGGCGCGACCGGCGTTTATTACGACGATAAGGGTAATCCGATGCTCAGCTCCGAGCTCGTCCGCGATCCCAAGTTTACTGCTCGCGTCGTCTCCGAGACGCGCGCTTTACTGGAAACGGTTCAAACATAGCAGTGCGTGTCGACGCCCGGATTGATGACCGATATGCAAGGTTCTGCTAGGAGCATTGCGGAGCGTCTCGGTACTTCTTGCGGAAGCTCAACTCTACGCCAAAGCGCCAACCTGAAGAAGTAGTGGACGGTTAGGCCGTAACACAGGCACAATCGAGTTTCACGCCGCGAAAGGCGAGAATCTGTCAAGATCGTGGTTCGAATCCTGCCACGATAGCCATCGCGTGCTGGGTCCTCTTCATGTGGACGGGGACGAGCCGCCGACCCAGTAACGCGGACCAGGGCCGAAGCGAGCGGCGCGGTCACCGGCGTTTGCAAGTTTGCGTGGGTCCATCGAGAGGCAGCCGCCGCCGATGCATCCGGTGAGCCCGCGCGCAGGCGCTCGAGTGGTTTCCATGCCCCAGGCATGCCTTATAAACTCGATGTAGGGCTAAAGGGCCACGGAGAATCGATGAAAAAGTCGCAGCTACCTGTTCTGGTCTTTGGAATGTTCGTGATTGTATTGCGTGCGCAGGATGCCACGCGCGGAGCGACTCTCTACAAGCAGCAGTGCGGCTCCTGCCACGGTGACCGTCTCGAAGGACGCAGTGGTCCCTCCCTGGCAGGCACCGACTTCCGCTCCCGATTTGCCAACGCTGATCTCATCGCCAAGATTAAAAACACGATGCCCCAGGATAGCCCCGGCAAGCTAAACCCCGGCCAGGCTGCGGATCTCGCCGCTTACATTCAACAGGTTGGCAAAGCGGTTGCCAACTCCGAACCCGCCACGCCCTCGACGACCCTACCGCCGGCGAGTTTCCCTGCGACGGGCAATCTCAATCAACTGATGCGTAGCATCATGTTCCCCAATTCCAATATCCTCTTCACCGTTCAGACGCACGATCCCGCTGAGAAGAAAAAGACTGGCGACGTCGCAAACGCGGATGGCGGCTTCAACTGGAGCATGTGGGGGAGCGATCTCTATTCTGGATGGGAAATCGTTGACTATGCGTCGATCGCGCTGGCGGAGTCGGCACCTCTGATGCTGACGCCTGGACGTCGTTGTGAAAACGGCAAGCCGGTTCCTGTGAACGATCCCGACTGGATTCGATTCACCAAAGAAATGGCGGCAGTGGGAAGGGCAATGTACCGCGCATCCCAGACGAGAAGTCAGGAGAAAGTGAGCGATGCAACCGGCGATCTCGCCGACGCCTGCCTGCACTGTCATGAGGTCTTTCGAGATAAGATGCGACGCGGCAGAACAGCTCCCGATCCTTCCGACAAAGAACTGCGTTGCACGAAAGACTAGGTGGGTCGCCCTCTGCGATGGCCAAGCGTGGGAATTGCGGGCTTGAGTTACATTAGCGGCCCCTTTATGTCAAGGGACGCACTTATAGGCTCCTGAGGCGGGGCGAATGCGATTGAGTTACGCGGATACAGAAAGCGTCACCGCACGATTCTCGTTCACTGGAATGAAGTTTAGGGTCGCGGCGGACGCGAGCTGCACGAAATACTTTCTGCCGTTGCGACACGCAAAGTTTGCGTGGTAGTTGCAGGGTGGCGTCGCTTTCTCTGGTCCAAGGCAGAGGGCGTTTCGCACTTGAGCCGGATACGGCGATAAACGCCCTGCGTGATGAGTCGATGTTGCTCGCGTACCTCCAGGGTGATCGACCAATTTGTACCAAGGTCAGCGTGCGACCGATAGAAGAGCCAGAGGGCGATCACCAAACACATCACACCCGCAACGAGCGGGCCGGTGCCCAGCGCGTACTCAGCGAACGAGAGCGCTGGCGACGCGACCCAGATCAGAGGGCGTTTGGTCAAAATATTCGCACGGATTGAAGCTGCGAAGGATATGCTGGGCACACGGCATGAAGAACATGCAATGGGCGCGCCTGTTGGCATACGTTACTGGGATGGTCAATCAGCAACTGCTACTGGGATGGTCAATCAGCAACTGCTTCTGCGAAACGAGTACCTGGCGCCCGAAAACAGGATCCTGCGTATGCATCTGACAGCCCGGCTCCGGTTGTCTGATCCCGAACGCTCCACGTTATCCGAAATAGGTAAGCGCCTCGGCCGGAAAGCTCTTAAAGAGGTTGCCTGCGTGGCCAAGCCCGACACGATCTTGGCTTGGTATCGAAACCTTATCGCTCGCAAGTTCGACGGCTCCCAATCTCGGCAATATCCCGGACGGCCTTCCGTCAGCCGTGCGATGGTAGACCTGATTGTACGTATGGCGAGGGAGAACCGGGATTGGGGTTACGGCCGTATCGCTGGCGCCATGGCCAACCTCGGTCACCCAGTGTCGGATCAGACGGTCGGTAACATTTTGCGGCGATTCGGGATTGCGCCTGCACCAAAGCGCAAGCAGAACACCACCTGGTCGGATTTCATTCGTTCGCACCTGGCCGTCTTGGCTGGCATGGACTTCTTCACGGTGGAAGTGCTGAGTTGGCGTGGATTGCTGACCTACTACGTGCTGTTCTTTCTTCATCTGGACAGTCGGCGCGTCACCCTGGCAGGAATCACCCGGCACCCCACTGAGGAGTGGATGGTCCAGATGGCTCGGAACGCTGCCGATGAGAGCAGCGGCTCTTTGCGGCACATACGTTTCGTCCTGCA
>JBEKHQ010000076.1:0-8033 GCA_050012195.1 Bryobacteraceae bacterium
CTTTGGAACCTGCGCTTCGACAGTTGCCGTCTGGTGGATCTGGAAAACCAGATTCTGGGCGTCGAACGGCAGGGCGATCTCGCCGGAGAACTGATCCCCTACGTCTATTTCGAATATCTCCGGACGCACGAAATATTTCGGCTGGTACCCATCTTCCACCACAACGCCATCGACATTCTGACGCTGGCCTGTCTCACCGCGGTGGTTCCCGTGGCCTTTCATCCGCCCGATAAGGCGCGGTTCTCGCACGGCGCCGAGATGGTGGGATTGGCCCGGTGGTGGCGGCAGGCCGAGCAGCACGACAACGCCCTCGCTCTCTTTCGCCAGGCGCTGGATCGCGGATTGCCGGACGAACTCCTGTTCCGCACCATGTGGGACATCGCCGCGCTCGAAAAGAAGCTCGGCCGCGAGCAAGCCGCGCTGCCGCTGCTGACAGATCTGGCCGCCGCTCCGAATCCTCTTCGCGCCACGGCCTTGATCGAGCTGGCGAAATACTACGAGCATCGAGAACGCAACTACGCCATGGCGCTCGAAATGACCAGAAGCGCGCTCGATTTGGAGCCGTCGGAAGCGCTGCATCGGCGCGCCGCGCGTTTAGAGAAACGAACTTCGTCGTCGAAAGCGCCCCGGCTCTTGTGATTCCGGTCTCGCGCCAGTCCGCAATCCGTTTCATCGTCGCGCTGGGCTTGATCAGCCTGTTGGCCGACGTTACATATGAGGGCAGCCGCGCCATCAATGGTCCTTTCCTGGGCATGCTCGGCGCGGGCGCCGCGATTATCGGAATCGTTTCCGGCGCCGGGGAACTGGCCGGTTATGCGCTAAGGCTGGCTTCCGGAGTTGCAGCGGATCGTACGCGCCGCTACTGGACTCTCACCGTCGCCGGCTACTTCATGAATCTAGTCGCGGTCCCGATGATGGCGCTAGCCGATCGCTGGAGCATCGCGGCCGCTTTGATCATCGTGGAACGCGCGGGCAAGGGACTCCGAACTCCGGCACGCGACGTCATGCTGTCGCAGGCTTCGCGGATCGTCGGGCGTGGTTGGGGATTCGGCCTGCACGAATTCATGGATCAGACCGGCGCATTCACGGGCCCGCTGTTAGTTGCCTTGGCGATGAAAGAATGGCGCCATTACCCCACCGCTTACGCGTTGCTCGCCATTCCGGCCACGCTTGCGCTTGTAACGCTGCTCGGCGCGATGCGCCTTTATCCGGATCCGTCTCGTTTCGAAGAGCCCATCGTTCCGCGCGCCGGCACGCCCGGCCAGTTGCCGCGCGCGTTCTGGATCTACGCGGCCGCCGCGGGATTGCTGGCCGCCGGCTTCGTCGATTTCCCGCTGATCGCGTTTCACTTTCAAAAGACTTCGCTCGTGCCCGCTCCGGAAATCCCAGTTTTCTATGCGGGAGCGATGGGCTTGGAGGCCTTCGCCGCTCTGTTGTCCGGCCGCCTCTACGATCGCGTAGGCACGCCGGCGCTCATCGGCGGCGTATTGCTCTCAGCTGCGTCCGGCCCGCTGGTTTTCTACGGATCGTTTTACGCGGCGCTCGCGGGCATGCTTTTGTGGGGCGCCGGAATGGGCGCTCAGCAAAGCCCGCTACGCGCCAAGATTGCGGACTTGGTGGCTCCAGAGAAGCGCGGCGCGGCGTACGGAATCTTCAACGCCGTTTACGGAGTCTCGTGGTTCGCCGGCAGCGCCGCCATTGGTATCCTTTACGCAAGATCGCTTGTGTCCGCCGTGGCCTTGGCCGTGCTTGCGCAACTGGCGGCTGTTCCACTGTTGTTCATGGTCGGGAGGAAGCATTCTTGAAATTGCCGTTGGTAGTGACAGCTCTTCTGGCGCTGATCGCGTGCGCCCATCCGCCACAACTCGCCACTTCCCTGGAGCTGCGCAAAGAGGCCGACAACGCGATCCGGGTGAAGCTGAAGATAACCAATCTGGAGGATCGCGTGACGGTGCCGATCGCCATCGACCTGGCCGGCCAGACCGAAACCGACGGCCGCTGGGACCAGGCGTCCACGCTTCTTCATCCGGCGGCGTTCGTTTTGAACCGCAAAGAGCAGCGCGAGATCACCAAGCTGTGGAGAGTGCAAGCGGACGCGGTTCGAACCACGCTGGTGGTGCGCGAACAGGAAACCGGGAATTTGTTGAAATCCGAAAAAGCCGAAAAGAGCTTCGGGGCGCCTAAATGACGCGCTACATCACGGCCGCGAGTTCTTTCCAGCGCAGCCCTTGAGATTCGGCCACGCCCGGATACGTGATGTGACCGCCGTACGTATTCACGCCTTGCCGAATGGCCGGATTTTCCGCGCAGGCCCGTTCCAGGCCCTTCGCGCAAAGTTCCGCGAGGTACGGGAACGTCGCGTTCGTGAGCGCGAAGGTCGAAGTGTGCGGCACGGCCGCGGGCATATTCGACACGCAGTAATGCAGCACGTCTCCGACGAAATATACCGGATCGGTGTGCGTGGTCGGATGCGAAGTTTCGAAGCATCCGCCCTGGTCGATCGCGACGTCTACCATGACGGCGCCTTTCTTCATCCGCTCGATCATGTCGCGCCGCACCAGTTTGGGCGCCGACGCGCCGGGGATCAGAACCGCGCCGATCACCAGATCGGCCAGCCGCAAGGTTTCGCGAATGGTGAAGCTGTTGGATGCCAGGGTCACTACCTGGCTGCTGTAAATGTCGTCGAGCTGCCGCAGCCGGTCCATGTTGCGATCGATGATAGTGACGTGCGCGCCCAGCCCCACCGCCATCTTCGCCGATTGGTGACCCACCACTCCCCCGCCGACGATCACCACGTTGGCCGGAGCGACGCCGGGAACGCCGCCCAGCAAAATTCCGCGGCCGCCGTTCGGTTTCTCCAGATACTGCGCGCCCACTTGCACCGCCATGCGCCCGGCCACTTCGCTCATCGGCGTCAGCAGCGGAAGCGAGCCGTCGGCTTCGCGGATGGTTTCGTACGCCACCGAGTTGAGCTTGGTCTCCACCAGTTTGCGAGTCAGCTCCGGAAGCGGCGCCAGATGCAAATAGGTAAACAGGATGAGCCCGGGACGAAAATAGCCATACTCGCTGGGCTGCGGTTCCTTCACCTTCACCACCAGGTCGGCTGTCCGCCAAACCTCCGCCGCGCTCGGAAGGATTTCCGCGCCCGCATCCAGATAATCCTGGTCCGGGATGGAGCTTCCCACTCCCGCTTGAGTTTCCACCAGCACGCGATGCCCGGCCTCGCGCAACGCAGTCACGCCGCTCGGAACCAATCCCACCCGTGCTTCGTGGTCCTTGACTTCCTTGGCGACGCCGACAATCATTTCGCGGGTTCCGCTGCCGGTTGCGGATTGGATTGGGCGGTCAGGCGCTTGGGTCCAAGGCCAAGTGCGATAAGGGAAAGCGAATTCAACTTGCCGTCCGGAGTCAAGTTCTGATCGGTTTGAAACCGTTTCAGCGCCGCCTCGGAGTCCGAACCCCACTCGCCGGTCGCCTCGCCCTTGAAATAGCCTTTGCTAGCCAGCGACGCTTGAATCTCCTTGTATCTCTCCGGCGTCGGCGCCTGCTGGCTAGACCTTGCGACATGCCGGGATTTCTTGCCTTTGGTCTTGGCGCTCGCCGTGACAGTTTTGGATGACGGCGTTTTCGCGCTGGTGCTCGACACCGCGTGGCGGCGATGTTTGGCGACGGGTTTTTTTGGAGTGGTGGTATCGGGCCGGGCCGCGGAGGCCAGCGCCAGAATTAGGCAAATCGTTTTCAACACTTACCCCGATTTTAGCAGTGTAACGGCGTCCGGTTGTGAGACACTGTTCCTCTGGCTCCCTACGGAATGTCACGAATAGCCCCGCCGGCGCTGCTGTTGATTCTCACCATCGGCGTATTTTGGAAGATTTCGCTGACGCGCCAGTATACTTGGCTTAACAGTCCGGATCACGTCAATCAGATTTTGCCGTGGATGCAGGAAGAGGCCCGCCAATTCCGAGCCGGTCATTTTCCGGTTTGGGACATGCACCATTGGGGCGGTCAATCGCTGATCGGTCAGGACCAGCCGGGCGTGCTCTTCCCGTTGAACTGGCTGTTGTGGACGATGCCGCTCGAGAACGGGCAGATCTCGCTCAAGTTCGCGAATTGGTATTTCGTTCTCATTCACTATTTCGCCGCGTTGTTCTGTTACCTGCTGGCGCGCGATCTAGGCCTGGGCGCCTTTGCCTCGGTATGCGCGGGCGCGAGCTTCGGGTTGTCGGGGTTTATGGGCAATGTCGATTGGCCGCAGATGTTGAACGGGGGCATGTGGGCGCCGCTGGTGCTGCTGTTCGCCGTGCGTTCCTTGCATGGCGCGCGGCCGCTGCTTCACATGGCCGTGGCCGGGTCCATCGAAGGCTTCTCGATGTGGGGCGGCCATCACCAACTGCCCACCTTCACGTTGCTTGCGGTCGGCTTTCTGCTTCTGTTCTACGCGCTGTTCCGCGAATTGCGCTGGCGCGCGGCCGCGGTGCTGGGCTTGGTTTGTCTGGTCTTCACGATTTTGGCAGGCGCGCCGCAATTGCTCCCCAGCGTCGAGTATTGGTCGCGCGGTCTGCGTTGGGTGGGGGCGGAGAATCCCGTGGGATGGCACGACAAGGTTCCCTACGTGGTATTCAATCTGTTCTCTTTGAATCCGGTTTCATTGCTTAATCTTGTGCTGCCGGCCTGGCAGCCGATGGGTCCGCCCTTCGTGGGCGTCACGATTCTCGCTTTCGCTCTCTTTGCCGTGGTGGCGGATTGGCGCGCGCGAATTGTCCCGCCTCTCGGGGCCTTGGCCGTAGGCGCCGCGATTTTCAGCCTCGGAAGGTTTTCGATGTTCCATGGCGTGCTTTACTCGGTCTTGCCGCTGGTGGACAAATCCCGAAGCGCGGCATTTGCGGTGTTCCTGGTTGACCTAGCCCTGTCCGTGCTGGCGGGATTCGGGATCGATTGTTTGCTGGCTCGCCGAGAGGATCTCCGCGCGCAACTTCGCGCCTTTGGGAACATCTTGCTCATCGCCGGCGCACTGTTGTTTCTCTTGTTGATCGCGCGGGGCGTTTTCGCCGGGAACAAGATGCTTGACTATCCGGCATTCGCGTTCCCCGCCTTGAGCGCCTTGCTGTTGGGGAGCGCCTTGCACGCTTGGCGGCTCGCTCGCATCCGCGCGGGGATGATGATGGTTGTCATCCTGGTTCTGGCCCTGTTCGACATCGGTTCGGTGACCGGACAACGCTATCCGCACCGGGAGCAGAAATGGGGCTTCGTCGATCAACTTTCCGCGCACGACGATTTGGCGGCGTACCTTCGGTCCCAACCCGGTTTGTTCCGCATCGACAAGAACAGCGAGGACATCCCTTACAATTTCGGCGATTGGTACGATCTGGACGAATTTCGCGGCTACGCCGGCGTGACGACCAACATCATCACTATCGCCGGCGCGCCCAGCGTTCGGGAAATGATCGGGACCGCGTATTATCTGGCGCGCGCGCCGCACGATTCGGAGTCTGAACCGGTGTTCCGCGGCCGCTCCGGAGTTAATATTTATCGGATTCCGGGCGCTTTCCCTCGAGCCTGGTCGGTACACTCCGCGCGCGTGATTTCCGCCTCCTCGCGATCGGATCAATTTGATGTTTCACGCGATAGGCTCGCGTCCTCGACGTTCCTGACCGAACCGGCCCCCGCGCTGGATAATTGCCAAGCTCGGGACGCGGTCCGCCCGGGCCAGGTGGGCGTCACGGAGTTCGTAGTCGAAGCTGACATGGCCTGCAAGGGCATGGTGGTAATCGCCAACACATTCTTCCCGGGCTGGCACGCGGAAGTGGATGGAACATCGCAACCCATTTATGAAGCCTATACATTTCTCCAAGGCGTTGTGGTGGACCGCGGTCACCACCGCATTCGCCTATGGTATCGCCCCACCGCGCTCATCCTGGGATTGTCCCTGGCGGGATTGGCGTGTGTCGCCCTCATATCGCTGACGCGCACTCGAGTGCCATTCTCGGCATATCCTGTTCTATAAATGGCTACGCGGATCACAATCACTCCCGCCGAGCGTCGTTCCGTCGGCGTGATTCTGCGCGACCTGGGCACGCGAGCCACCCCGGCGCTGGTCCTACTGGCCGTGACGCTGGCCATCTTTTGGAAAATCGCGCTTACCGGCCAGTTCACGTGGCTCAATAGCCCGGATCTGACCGAGCAGGTGCTTCCCTTCTTCCAGGAAGAAGCCGCGCAGTGGCATCGCGGCCAGTTTCCAATCTGGGACCCGCACCATTGGGGCGGCCAGTCGCTACTAGGCCAGGATCAACCCGGCGTGCTGTTCCCCCTCAACTGGCTTTTGACGACCGCGCCGCTGTGGCATGGCCATATCTCTCTTCAGTTCGCCAATTGGTACTTCGTGTTGATCCACTATCTCGCCACGCTGTTTTGTTATCGTCTGGCGCGCGACCTCGGATTGAGCTCCTTCGCCTCGATTTGTGCTGGCGCGAGCTTCGGACTTTCCGGCTACATGGGCAACACCGATTGGCCGCAGATGTTGAACGCGGCGATGTGGGCGCCCTTAGTGTTGCTCTTCTCGATACGCGCACTGAACGGCCGGCGGCCGATTTGGAACATGGCGCTGGCGGGATCAGTGGCCGGATTCTCGTTCTACGGCGGCCACCACCAGATCCCGATTTATACGCTGCTGTGCACCGCATTCCTTCTGGCGTTCTATGTGGTGTTTCGCGCCATGCGTCTTCTTTGGGCCGCGCTCTTGGGCGCCACTTGTCTGGTTTTCACGGTTCTTATCGGTGCGCCGCAGTTGCTCCCGAGCTATGAATACTGGTCGCGAGCGCTACGTTGGGTGAGCGCGGCCCAACCGGTCGGATTCCATGACAAGGTTCCGTACGTGGTCTTCGATCTTTACTCGCTCTATCCGGTTTCCATACTGGGACTAGTTGTGCCCGCCCCATTTCCCGGCGTCACGCCCTTTGTCGGGATCACGATTCTGTCCTTCGCGCTCCTGGCCGTGATCGCCAATTGGCGAGCGCGCATGGTGGGTCCGTTTGCGGCGCTGGGCATATTCGGAGTGCTGTTCAGCCTTGGCAAGTACTCGATATTCCATGGAATCCTCTACAATCTGGTGCCGTTGCTGAACAAGTCCCGGAACGCATCCCATGCGATGTTCATCGCCGATTTGGCGCTGGCGGTGCTCGCCGGATTTGGAATCGATTGCTTTCTCAACGAGCGCGAACGGATCGCCAGGAGCCTTCGAAGGATGGCCCGCGTGCTGCTGGCCGGTGGCGCGCTGCTTCTGTTGGTGCAACTTGCGCGGGGAATCTTCGAGGGCGACAAGATGTTCGAGCGTCCCGCGTTCGCGCAACTGGCGTGGAGCGCCATTCTGCTGGCGTGCTTGTTGCTCTTGTGGGAACTCGGCCGAATTCCACTGCGCGGCGCCGTGATCGGCGTGCTCGGGCTGATCCTTTTCGATATCGGCATGGTGACCACGATAAATTATCCGCACCGCGAACAAGGCTGGCGCTATGTCGACAAGCTCAGCGCCTTTTCTGACCTGGCCGACTATCTCCGCGCCCAGCCTGGAAATTTCCGTGTGTACCGGAACGGCGACGATATCGGATTCAACTTCGGCGACTGGTACGGCTTCGACGAGTACGGGGGCATGGGCGCGGGCTTAACCGAGAACATGTCACTGATGAACGGCGCCGCGAGTTCTTTCGGACTGATGGGCGTGAGTTACTACTTGGGTAAGTCGCCCAAGTATTCGGATCCGGAGCCGCTCTTCCGAGGACAGGCGGGCGTGAACGTTTACCGCGTTCCGGGCGCGTTCGCGCGAGCGTGGCCGGTTCATGTGATCGAGCGCATCCATGACCCGTCCGAACGTTGGCCCCACGCGGCTGTCCCGGTCGATCAACTTGTGGATAAGACTTTCGTATTGGGAGACGCGCCGCGCCTCGATCGGTGCGGCGGACGCGACACGGTTAGTGTCAACAAAGTGGGCGCTACAGAACTTGAGATCGACGCCGACATGGCGTGTCTGGGAATGGTGGTGG
>JBEKHQ010000077.1:0-8026 GCA_050012195.1 Bryobacteraceae bacterium
ATCCGCCTTCGGCCACGGCTTAATGCGCCGGTAGACTTCTTGCGCCACTCGCTTGATTTGCGGCGCCGTTCTTTCCTCCATCGCACCGAACCGCTCGCGTATGTCTTCCAGCAGCGCCTTCGTCAATGCCGTCCTAGAAACTCGGCGATCGGCGCGTCCAGCGGGCGCGAACGCCCGTTTTCATCTGCCGCGTCGATGCGTGCCAAAGCATCTTGCGTGTAGCGCACCGCGAGCCAGCGTAACGGCTCGGGCTCCCAGTTTCGCGATCGCCTTTGCGCGAGCGGCAGCGCATCGAGCGCCGTGTGTTTCTCCATGATCAGGCTAGCGAGCGTCCGGCCCGCGAGGTTGGTGGTCGAGACGCCCTGCCCTGTATACCCGCATGCCATCGCGATGCGCGACCCAGCGTCGAAAGTCGCCGCCGGCATCCAATCGCGGGGCATCCCCAGAGGACCGCCCCAGGCATGCGTGAACTTGATCCCGTCGAGGGATGGGAACCACTCCACCACCGAACGTTGCGCGCGGGCGTGCGTAGGCTGGTGCCGATCCTGGCCGTCACTGATTTTCGAACCGAATTCATAAGGCGCGCCGCGGCTGCCGAACAGAATCCGGCCATCCGATGTTTTGGTGAGGTAATCCACCGTGTACCGGTTGGAGGCGATGCTTTCCCCGTTTTGCCATCCGATTCGCCGCCACTGTTCGTCCGTGAGCGGTTCGGTCAAAACGATCAGCGAATAAACCGGCATAAGCGCGCGGTGAAGTCTCGGCAAGCGAGTGAGGTAAGCTTCCCCCGCGAGCACAATAGCTCGCCGCGCCCGCAGCTCCCCTGCCCCGGTAACAAGCCTTGGCGACGCCCCGCCTTCAAACGCGGTTACTTCGGTCTGCTCATAGATGACGCCCCCGCGGCGCTCCACCGCGCGCGCCAAACCTCGGACCAGCCGGCCAGGATGAACGCTCGCGCACTCGACGCCGTGCATCGCCCCGGCCAGTTCAGTTACGTTTACGCGCTCGCGCGCCTCTTCGGCGCTCAGCAAGCGGTACCGATCACCCAGTCCCAGGCGTTCGTACTGCGAGTACGTGTCGCGAACGGCCGCCATTTGATGCGCGCCGCGAGCGAGGCTCAGATAACCGCCTTGGTGATACTGAGCATCGATGTGCTCTTCTTCGCACGCCCGGCCGACCTCGCGGACCGAGTCGAACATCGCCAGCAGGAGCGAACGCGCGGCTTTCGCGCCGTAACGCTGCTCCAGAATCGGGGGCGTGACCGGAAACTTCGGCGAGCACCAACCGCCATTCCGCCCGGAGGCGCCGAAGCCCGCAATCTGTTTCTCGACAATTGCGACGTTGAGCCCCGGATTGTCGCGCAGCAAATAGTAAGCGGTCCAGAGGCCCGAATAGCCCGCGCCTAGAATCGCCACATCGACTTCGGCCGAGCGCTGGAGAGCGGGCCGCGGCACGAGCTCTTCGCCCGCGCTATCAAGCCAGAAACTGTATTGAGAGTAGTTGCTCATATCGGATGAATCACGCGCTGTAGAAAGGTGCGCGTTCGCTCCACTTGGGGATTGGCCAGGACTTCCCGCGCCGGGCCGCTCTCGACGATCACTCCGGCGTCCATGAAAAGAACGCGGCCGGCCGCCTCGCGCGCGAAACCGATCTCGTGGGTCACCACCACCATCGTCATCCCCTCGTCGGCCAGCGAGCGCATCACTCGCAACACGTCGCCGACCAGCTCCGGGTCGAGCGCCGAGGTGGGCTCGTCGAACAGGATGGCCATCGGCTGCATGGCGAGCGCGCGGGCGATGCCCACCCGTTGCTGTTGTCCGCCCGAAAGCTCGGACGGATAGGCGTCGGCGCGTTCGCGCAGGCCGACTTTGTCCAGCAGTTCGAGGGCCCGCTCGCGCGCTTCCCGGGCATCCACACGCTGGACGTGGATGGGCCCCTCCGTCACGTTTTCCAGCACGGTTCGATGCGGAAACAGATTGAAGCGCTGAAAGACCATGGCGACTTTACCCCGCGTTTCGCGCAAAGAGCCCGCATTCACGACCGTTCCGTCCACAGTGACGCTTCCGCTATCCGGCGTCTCAAGACCGTTGATGCACCGCAACACCGTCGATTTTCCGGAGCCGGAGGGTCCGATCAGGCACACCACCTCGCCGCGATTGATCGAGCATGTGATGCCGCGCAGCACTTCCTGGTGGCCGAATTTCTTGCGGACTTGAGAAACCTCGATCATCGGGCCGCAAATCTCCGTTCGAGCCTGCGCGTCAGGAAGGACAAAGGCAGGCTCATCGCCAAATACAGCAACGCTACCAACGTGTAGATCGTCATATTCTTGAAAGTCGAAACCGCCAAAAGCTGGCCGGCTCGCGTAAGTTCCGCGACCGTGATTGTGGATGCGATCGATGAATCTTTAAGCAGCATGATGGACGTGTTACCCAGCGGCGGCAGCATGACCCGAATCGCCAAAGGCAGGACCACGCGCCGCATGATGACGGCTTCCGGCATACCGAGCGATTGCGCCGCCTCGATCAAGGAGTGATCCACGGAAGCGAAGCCGGAGCGGAAGTTCTCCGCCTGGTACACCGAGTAGGCGAGCCCCAGCCCGAGCACTCCCGCCGAGAACGCGTTCAATGTGACGCCCAGATCCGGAAGCACGAAGTAAATATAAAATAACTGAACCAGGATGGGTATTCCGCGCACGGTGTTGATGAGAGTCCGGCTGGCTGCGCGGAGCAGCGCGAAGCGCGACATACCCATCAGCGCCCACAAGAATCCGAGAACCACGCTCAACACTAGCGCGCATACCGTGATCGCGACGGTAATCCGAAGTCCGCTGAGTAGAAGCGGCAGGAAATCCCTGACGTCCTCGAGCCAACTATGCATGTCTAGTTGAGGCTCCAGCGCTCGATGGCCGATTTGATCGCGCCGGACTTAATCCGTCTTACGGACGCGTTGAGCCGGCCCAACAGTTCGGCGTCGCCCTTGCGCACAACCAGACAGACTTCTTCGATGGTGGGCGGCTTGAAAGACTGTACGAATCGCACTTTGCGCGTTCTGGCCTGGGAAATCTGGTAGGCGAAAATGGGCGCGTCGCCGTACGCGGCGTCGATTCGTCCCACGCTCAGATCGCCCAGCATCTCGATGAGATTATCGTAGGTCTTCACTTCTTTCGCGCCCGCCGTCCGAAGCTGATCGAAGAACCGGGTACCCACCTGCGCACCGACGACCAGGCCCTTGAGGTCTTCGATCTTACGATACTCCCGAGTGTCGCGCGCAGGCACGATCAAGCCGCCGCCGTACGAATAGACCGGCTCGCTGAAATCGACGACCTTTTCGCGCGCCGGCGTCTTCAACATCGCGGCCGAAATAATGTCGATTTTCCCGGATAGCAACGATGGAAGCAGCGCGCCGAATGCCATAATCCGCATTTCGATGCGGAGATCGGCGTCCAGCGCGATGGCTCGCACGATGTCCACCATCGCGCCGGTGAGCGTATTCGTTTTCAGGTCCATGAAGCTGAAAGGAACGCCGGTCGCGGTGGAACCTACCAGGTAGGTCTTCGGGCCGGCCGCTAACGCACGGCCGCGCAGCAGAGCGGCCGCCGCAGCCTGGAGAACAGACCGGCGTGTTACCGCGCGAATCGTATTCAATGGCAGCGGATCAGCTCCGCAAACCGGCTGCCGGCGTCGCCACGGCGATTTCGGCCGCTGCGCCTTTTCGCAAATGCTTCCATTTCCTCCTCAGCACACGATTCCAATTCATCAGCAGTCCCGTGACCGTTAGAAGCGGGATCACCATGCCGGCGGCGGCCCAAATGATCTTGATGCTCAGCCCCCAGGACGTCCCGAAATGAAGCGGCACCTGCGACCACACTAGCCAGTCGCCTAGGCTCTTATTGTCGCCATATTTCCAAGTGGCGAGATACTGGCCCGTGTACGGATTGAAATAGACAATATCCTCGTATTCACGGCCTGTTCCGCCGCCTCGCAGCATAGTGACCTCGAGCGGGGCCCGCCGACTGAAAGGAAACGCGAGCGCTTTCCATCTGGTCCCGGGATCCACCACGCGCGCCCGCTCCACCATGCGGTCCAAATCGAGTTGGTCGAAACCCGCTTCCGGAGTTACGCGAATGACCGGCGGCCTCGCATTGATGACCGGTGAAAATCGGTCGATCAGACGAACGCTTTCGGCCGGCCACGCGAAATAGATGCCGCTGATTCCCCAAAAGGACGCGATCAGGAGGGTCCAGAAACCTGAGGCGCTGTGCAGGTCGAAGTTGATCCGGCGCCAGCCGCGCCGAAGATCCACCAGGAGCGCGCGCTTCCAGTTTCGTACTCCCGGCCACCAAACCACGAGCCCGGTGAGGGACAGCAGAAGCAAAAAGGCGCCGCCGATCGCGTTCAGCATGCGGCCATTCGGCCGAATCAGCAGACGCTCGTGCAGTTCTAACACGAACGTTATCCAGGCGGCTCCTTCCGGGAACTCTCCCAGAACTGCGCCGCTCGAAGCGTCGCAAGCCACTTTGATTTGTTCCCGCTTCTGTAGCACCGCCACGAACGTGGGATCCTCTTCGGAGGGAGCCGTGACGGAGATGATGTGGCTGCGTGGGTAAGCGGTTGTAAGATTTCCGACAACAGTGCCGACGGCGGCGAACGGTTCCTTGGATCGGATTTTATGCCAGGGCTTGGTCCCGCTCAGCGTCTCCAACTCGGCGCGAAACACGAGAATCGATCCGGTGACGCCGATCACGATCAGATACACCGCCAGAATGATTCCGGCCCACAAGTGCACTTGAAAGTTGAACCGGCGAATCCAAAGCTGCTGGGGCCGGCGGAAGAACCGACGGAGGAAGTTCATCCGAAGTAGCTAGTCGCGCGAAAACGACTGCTTGGAATGGATCGAGCGGCCCGCTTGCTGCGATTCGGATTCGGACGTGAGAGTTTTCCCGTCGGGTGAAACGGTGAGCTTACCGGAGCTCTCCGGCCGATTGGCGCCCTTGATGGTCAGCACATACTGCGAAGCGCCCGCGGGCGTGATTTTGATGATTCCGATTTTCTCTCCTTGCGCGTTCTTCACATCGGCTTCGGTGCCGTCCAACCGAACGGTGTAACTCATGCTGACGAAATCGATGTTGTTCACAGGCACCGAAAAGGCGAAAGCCAGCTTATCGCCGGATTGAGAGACTCGCAACGTAAGCGGTTCAGAGTTCGTTTTTTCGCCATTGACTTCCTGGCGTTGCAGGCGCCACGTTCCGAGCAACGGCTCGGCCGCCCAAACTTGAACAACCGTCGCCTGGAAGAAAATCGCCGCGACTACCGCTCGCCTCATCCACCTTGCTCCTTTCGAACAGGATAGCATCGCCCGCGTCCACTACTTGACGGACGCCTTGGCGTCCTTCACCCAAAAAATGTCGTAAGTTCGATCGAACATGACGAACAAAATGCAGGGACTCTTGGATTGGCAGGAGAATTGATGTTTGGCCTTGCCCGGCATCATCGCAAATCCGCCCGGAGCAAGCGCGCGGGCGGACATGCCCTCCATCTCAGTCAGGACCGTCCCCTGTACCACGATCAACTGTTCTTCCGCCGTGTGATAGTGCCACGGGACGACGCAGTTGGGCGGGGCTTTCAGGATGAAGGTGGACGCGCCCTTCCCTGGATCCCCATTCTCCAGCGCCGAGGCAAGGCACTTCACATCGTCATCCTGGGCGAATTTCACCTGGGCAAGAGGTCTTGCTGCGCCCTTGTCCATGGATTGAGCGGAAGCGAGACCGGCGACGGCGGTGAGTGCAAGAACGAGCAGCGCTTTCATAGCCGCCTATTGTCTCACCTTGCGGTGGTCGCGGAACCGTCCTCGCCGGCGGCAAGCTGACGGCACCGCCTGGCGAGGAGTTAAGTTCGGCAAGCTAAAACGTGATGCGTCCCGTCAACTGGATCTGCCGCGGGCCGGCGCCTTCGGCGCTCTGCATCGAAGTGAGCTGACCGAAACCAGCCACCCCCAACGTCAGAGTGGCAGGAGGATTATAGTTGGGGTGGTTGAACGAGTTTGCCACTTGCATGCCAATCTCTGCGTGAAGCCGTTCTTTGACGGTAAAGCGCTTGATCAGCGACAACGATACCGCTTGTGTGCCGGGTCCGACGATGGAGCCGGCTGACTCGTCGCCGAACCTTCCGATATTGCTGCCCGGATCCACGAAGGCGGCTTCATTGATATAGGAGGAGCTGCTCCAGTTATGTACGGTTTGTCCCGCATAGGGGCTCACACCGGCTACCGTGTCGGCTCGGCTGCCGAGTCCGGAAAAATTACCGTTGAGGTTGTAACCCGCGCCGGAGGGATCGCTCGTTACTGCAACGGACATGAACGGTCCACTCTGGAAGAGCGCCACACCGCTGAGCTCCCAACCTCCTACAAGCAAGTCCAGAGCGCGGTTGCTGTTTAAGTAAGTCCGGCCCTTTCCGAACGGCAGCTCATAGAGAAACGTCGAAAGAACGCGCTCACGGCGGGCAAACGGAACATTCCCGTAATCAACGCCGGGATGGTAGGGATCGGACAAAACCAGCCCTAGTTCGGTGGCATAGGCGCTGGCCGGCCCGTAAGGTCCCCCATTGACGTTGGACATATCGCGCGTGTAGCTGTAGCTGACCTCGAATTGGAAGTTCGCGGAGCGCTTCTTCACCGAGATGGTACCCGCGCCGTAGTTGGCAAAGCCGAGATTCGTTTGCTTGGCGATGTACGCCAGCAGCGGGAAAGGAATTGAGGCCTGAGTGGTGGGGTTACTGAAGCCCAAAGTATTGTCGGGAGGCTGTTCCGCGTTGATCTGAACCGGAATGTTGTAACCATGGTTGCCGTCGTAGGAAACGCGCAGCCCAACTCCTTTGCCCAGGTCTTGTTCCAGAGTAAGATCCCATTCCTCTACGATCGGATCTTTGAATTTAATCTCGGTGGCTACGTCGAAAAATTGCGTGCCAGGCTGAGCGATGTTGGAAGGGAAAGAGTAGGGGGCGGCCAGGGTTGGCTGCCCGTTGCTGCCAAAGGTCTGGGCGAAATTTCCGACGTCGCTCGCGCCCACCGACCAGCCGTTGATGGCCGAGCTACTCAACAAGGACTCAATGAATCGCCCGTACCCGCCACGCAGAACCGTCCTGTTGTTATTGAAAACACGCCAGGCGAAGCCGACTCGGGGTGCGAAATCCAGATGGGAGGCGTTACGCAAGGTTGGGCCAAGGCCGGCCTTCGAGGCCAGGATGATGGGAGTCGGCGCGATTGACTCTGCAAACCCCGGATTCAGGTTCGTCGTTAGCGCCCCTTGGTTTTCCGCGATGACCGCGCCGGTATTCCGGCCGTTCACGATATTCTGATAATACGGGTCGAAGTTGACCATGTTGTTGTTGAGATCATGGAAGCCAGGATGGTACTCCCAGCGCAATCCATAATTGAGAGTGAGTCTTTGCGAAAGCTTAAAGTCGTCTTGCCCGTAGAGGGCGTAGGCGCCCGCCCGAGAGTCCGTGGCAGGATTGATCACTGTGGCGATGGTGGTCAGGTCGGGGTAGCCCAGCAGAAAGCCAGCGATTGGTGTGGCAGCGCCCGGCCCCAGTAATCCGCTCATCACAGAGCCGTTGAATGCATACTGGCCCATGGTGTAATCGTTAAAAACATAGGTCTGGAGGCTGCTGAGATAACGGAAGTCACCGCCAAACTTGTAGGTGTGTTTACCTTTTGTCCAGGTCAAGCTATCCGCTACCTGATATGTACCTTCATGCGGGTTTGTGTCGTTGGATTGCGCCTGATAATTCATGAACCCGGTCAGGAATATAGTTGGGGCGCCATCCGATGGAGGCACAGGGCCCGGCAAGGCGCCGGGGCCATTCGTTAGGCCTAGCGCGTTCTCCACTTGCTGAGAAGTATAACTATCGGTGACGTTGCGAGAAATCACGCTAAATCCGCCGCGCAACTCGTTCACCACGCTCGGGGAAATCACCCAGTTGTAGGAAGTCGCCAAGGAATTATAGATCTCCGGCCTCGAAACACC
>JBEKHQ010000078.1:0-8009 GCA_050012195.1 Bryobacteraceae bacterium
TAGCTTCGGTGATGTAACGCTTCGCTTGCTGGATGGCCTCCGGGAGAGCGTCATGCCGCGCCAGCCCGGCCGTGATAGCAGCCGAATACGTACATCCGGTGCCGTGAGTGTGCCGGGTCTCGATTCGTTCCGCCGGAAACTCCACGAATCCGCCTTCATCGAGCAGCACGTCGGTGGCGCAGCCGCTCAAATGACCGCCCTTGACTAACACCGCGCGCGCGCCGAGCTCGCGAAGTTTTCGAGCGGCGTCACGCATGCCGGCAAGATCGCGAACCTCCATGCCGCTCAAAGCAGCGGCTTCTTCAAGATTCGGCGTCAGCAGGAAGGCGCGCGGCAGCAAGCGTTGCTTCAGCGCTTCGATGGCGTCGGGCGCAAGCAGTCTCGCGCCATGCTTACTGACGATCACCGGATCGACAACCAGGGGAAACGGAAAATCCGCGGCCAGATCCGCGATGGCTTCGATGATCTCGCGATTCCCCAGCGCTCCCGTCTTGGCCGCGTCCGGCGGAATATCGCCGATCACCGCGCGAATCTGCCGGACAACCAGAGCAGCGGAAACGCACTCGACTTGCTGCACGCTCACGGTGTTCTGAACGGTGAGCAGCGTCACTGCCGCCTCGCCATACACGCCGAACTGATGGAATGTTTTCAAGTCGGCCTGGATTCCCGCGCCTCCGCTCGGATCCGACCCGGCGATGGTTAGAGCGACGGGCTTGGCGTGAACACCATGATGCATACCGCGAGTTTGGCACAAACCGTACAATGGACAAATGACACGTCGCGCATTCGCCTTGCTCCCGCTGTTCGCCTGCGTATCGGTCGCCGCGGTTACGAGTGTGGAGGTGATCCAACGCACGGCCGTTCTGGACGGGGCTCCGTTCGGTTCGGCAGGCGCGTATGAACGGATCGTTGGTAAAGCGCATTTTGCCGTGGATCCGAAGCTCGCCGCGAATCGCATCATCGCCGATATCGACCTCGCGCCGCGCAACGCGGAAGGTAAGGTCGAGTTCGCAGCCGATCTCTATATCCTGCGGCCGCGCGATCCGGGCCGCGGTAATGGGACGGCCTTGGTCGAGATCTCGAACCGGGGCGGCAAAGCCATGTTGAACACGTTCAATCTGGCTTCGGGATCGACGGACCCGCGCTCTCAGTCGGAGTTCGGCGACAACTTTGTGCTGCAGCAGGGCTACACGCTGGTGTGGATCGGCTGGGAATTCGACATTCCACCGGGCGTCGATCTCTTGCATCTCTACGCTCCCATTGCCATCAAGAACGGCCTGCCGATCACGGGTGTGGTGCGGTCGGAGTGGGAAGGACACGAGCGCGTTGAAACCATCTCGCTCGGCGATCGGAATCAGGTCGCCTATCCGGTGGCCGACGAGCGCGCGCCCGAAAATAAGATGTACGTTCGAGATTCGGTGGCCGGCGAACGACGTGCGATCCCGCGCGACAAATGGAAGTTCACCGACGAGCGCCATGTGACCCTCGAAGGGGGCTTCGCGCCCGGAAAAATCTACGAAGTGGTGTATCTGGCGAAGGACCCCGTGCTGGTTGGTTTGGGGCCGACGGCGGTGCGTGACCTGGTGTCGTTCCTGAAGTACGGAGGCGTCGACACGGCGCTCGGCGACGAGCATCCGTCCACGAAACGCGCGTTGGGTTTCGGCATATCGCAGAGCGGCCGCTTCCTGCGGGCCTATCTTTACGACGGCTTCAATCAGGACGAAAAAGGGCGGAGGGTGTTCGACGGTGTCTGGGCGCACGTGGCCGGCGCCGGGCGCGGCTCCTTCAACGCCCGGTTCGCGCAACCCTCGCGCGACGGGCATCCGTTCATGAATGTCGAATATCCCACCGACCTTGCGCCGTTCACCGACAATGATGGGCTGCTCGCCAAAGCCGCGCAGGCCAACGTGGTCCCGAAAGTCTTCTACAGCAACGGTTCTTATGAATACTGGGGCCGCTCGGCGTCGCTGATTCACACCTCGGCCGATGGTAAACAAGACGCCCCGCTCGCCAAGGACACTCGCGTTTACTTTTTCACCGGATCGCAGCATACCACCGGCTCCATTCCGCCGAGAGAAGTAGATGCGCAGAATCCGTCCAGCGTAAACGATTACCGAGCTTCCATGCGGGCTCTCTTGGTAGCGATGCAAGCCTGGCTCAAGGATGACAAGGAGCCTCCAGCGTCCGAATACCCCAAGATCGGCAAGGATCAATTGGTCTCTCTGGGCGCCTATGCGTTCCCGAAAATCGCCGGAGTCGAGATTCCGCGCATCAAGCGCGAGGCTTATCGGCTGGACTTCTCGATGGAACCGCCCAAGGCGGGATCGGCCTTCCCCACGCTGGTGCCGCAAGTGGATGCAGACGGGAACGAAACGTCGGGCATCAAGATGCCGGAAGTGGCCGTGCCCCTGGCAGCGAACGTGGGCTGGAACCTGCGCAGCAAGACCATCGGCGCGCCCGACGAGTTGTACGACATGGTTGGATCGTGGATTCCCTTTCCGGTGAACAAGGCCGAGCGCGAGCGCCGCATGGACCCGCGCATGGCGATTGACCAGCGCTATCCAAGCAAGCAGGCGTACCTGGAGCGCATCACCGCCGCCGCGCAAAAGCTGGTGCAAGCGGGATATCTTCTCGATGCCGACGTTCCGAAACTTCGCGATCGCGCCGCGAAGGAATGGGACTATGTTCTAAGATCGAATTGATGGGGCCAAATCCAGCGCAGAGCGAGCAACCGAAGCTTCCAATACCGGGCGTAAAGAATCTGATCGCGGTAGGATCGGGCAAAGGCGGCGTTGGAAAGACCACCGTATCGGTGAATCTGGCTATCGCGCTGTCGCGTCTCGGCCATCGCGTCGGCTTGATGGACGCGGACGTGTACGGGCCCAACGTGCCGCTCATGATGGGCGTGCGCGAAACTCCGCACTCCATCGGCGAGCGCATCCAACCGATCGAAAAAGACGGCCTGCGGATCATGTCCATGGGATTTCTGAATCCCGGCGACAAGCCGCTGGTGTGGCGCGGACCGATGCTGCACAGCGTGATCCAGCAGTTTTTGCGGGGCGTCGACTGGGGCGAGCTGGATTACCTGATCATCGATCTGCCGCCTGGAACCGGCGATGTGCAGCTCACCTTAATCCAGACCGCGCCGCTGACCGGAGCGGTGGTGGTGACCACGCCTTCCGACGTTTCGCTCGAAGACGCGCGCAAGGCCATCCACATGTTCCAGCAGGTGCGCGTGCCGATCCTGGGGATCGTGGAAAACATGAGCTATCTGGAATGTCCGCATTGCAAGGAGCGCATCGACGTGTTCAGTCACGGCGGCGGAAAGCGAACGGCCGAGGCGATGCACGTCCATTTTCTCGGGGAGCTGGCGCTCGACCCGGCGGTGCGCGTGGGCGGGGATTCGGGCCATCCGGTGACGCTGGGCGAGGGCGGCGCGCCGTTCATGGCGATCGCGCGCGAAGTGGAGCGCAGAGCGGCTCAGGAATCGGGCAAAGTGGGCCCGTCGATCAAGATCGAAGATTAAGTAGTAAGCATGGCTGGCGCCTCCGTCACAAAACATTCTTCGCCATTGCTGCTGGAGCCGAGTGAACGGGCCGCGCTGTGGAACCGGTTGATCCAAAGGATCGAAGAATACTTGCGTGGTGTGGATGACGTTCGCGTCGCACCAAGGCTGGATATCGGTGAGCTTCGCCGTTTGCTTGAACCCTATACTTTCGAGCATCCGCAGGACCCGCTCACTGCGCTCGATTTTGTGGTGAAGGGTTCATGGCAGCACCAGGTGCACAACTCGCACGTACACTGCTACGGCCTCTTTAATCCCCAGCCGTCGACCATGAGCATTGCGGCAGATGCGCTGGTGGCGGCCTTCAATCCGCAGCTCGCGGCGTGGAGCCACAGCCCATTCGCCGTGGAGGTAGAGCAACACCTGGTGCGCGCGTTCGCAGAACGGTTCGGATACAATTCCGAGGTCTGCGACGGTACTTTCACTTCCGGCGGCGCTGAAGCCAATCACACCGGAGTACTATGTGCGCTAACGCATCTTTTTCCTCCATTCTCTCGTAGCGGCGTTCGCGGACTCGATGCCCAGCCGGTATTCTACGTCTCCGATCAGAGCCACCACTCCCTGCTCAAGGCTGGGCGCATGTGTGGCCTGGGCACAGATGCGGTTCGCGCGATTACGTTGGATGCGGACGGCCGGATGGATGTGGATGCGCTCGCGACCCAAATCCACACGGATCGCCAGCAGGGATTCGCTCCATTTATGGTTGCAGGCACCGCCGGCACCACCAGCGCGGGAGTTGTCGATCCCCTGCCTGCGCTTGCGGAACTCTGCGCTCGCGAGAACTTGTGGCTTCACGTGGACGCAGCTTGGGGTGGTGCGGCGGTTATGGCGCCGGAGCTTCGCGGCGTTCTTTCGGGTATCGAACGCGCGGATTCCATCACGTTCGACGCCCACAAGTGGCTTTCCGTGCCTATGGGGGCCGGGATCTTCCTTACGCGGCATCGCGACATTTTGCACCGCACATTTCGGATCGCCACCGGATACATGCCGCGCGAAGCGGAGGGCATGGGGATTACCGATCCTTACACGCACTCCATGCAATGGACCCGGCGATTCATTGGCCTGAAGGTGTTTCTGACCCTGGCAGTCGCGGGTTGGGACGGATACGCACACGCTATACGTCAACAAACCGCCATGGGAGATCGGCTGCGACGCTCTTTAGAGGAAACTGGTTGGGAAGTGGTGAACCGAACGGCATTGCCGGTGGTGTGTTTTCGGGATCTCCAGCACAACCCTCCGGCGGACGCCGATGCGATAGCCCGATGTGTCGTTGCCTCGGGTAAGGCCTGGCTCTCCACCGTCCCGTTCAACGGGGGCCTGCCCGTTTTGCGAGCGTGCATCACCAACTACCGCACCGGCCCACACGAGATCCGGCACCTCGTCAGCGAATTGGACGCCGCGCGACAGACCGTCAAACAAACCACCTGAACCCGCCGGGACAGCCCGATTGCGGATCCCGGTCAGACTAGCGCCGCCAACTCGCGCGGATGAAGTCGCGATTCATTCTGGCGATCACTCCCAGCTTGATCTCTTTCGGGCACACCGCCTCGCACTCGCCGATGTTGGTGCAGCTTCCGAAGCCTTCGCGATTCCATTGCCGCACCATCCGCAGGCTGCGCTGATCGCGCTCGGGCTGGCCTTGCGGCAGCAGACCGAGGTGCGAAATTTTAGCGCCGGTAAAAAGCGCCGCCGATGCGTTCGGACAAGCCGCCACGCATGCGCCGCAGCCGATGCAGGCCGCCGCGTCCATGGCCCGCTCCGCGTCATCCTTCGGAACGAGGATCGCATTGCCATCCGGAGCGCTGCCGGTGGGAATGTCGATGTAACCGCCTGCTTCGATGATGCGATCGAACGCGCTGCGATCGACGATCAGGTCCTTGATCACCGGGAAAGCCTTGGCTCGCCACGGTTCCAAATGCAGCTCCTGCCCGTCCTTGAAATGACGCATGGTGAGCTGGCAAACCGTGGTGGCCGGCAGCGGACCGTGCGCGACGCCATTGATCATGAAGCCGCAAGACCCGCAGATGCCCTCGCGGCAATCGTGCTCGAACGCGATGGGTTCTTCGCCCTTCAGGATCAGTTCCTCGTTCACGACATCCAGGAGCTCGAGCATCGACATATCCGGATTGACGTCGCCCGCCTGATAGCGCTGCATTTGGCCTGGAGCCGCCGCGTTCTTCTGTCGCCAGACATGCAAAATTAGGCGCATTACTTATAGCTTCGCTGGCTGGGATGCACGTACTCGAACAAGAGCGCTTCCTTGTGAAGCTCCGGCACGCGATCCGGCCCCTTATATTCCCAAGCCGACACGTACGAGAACTCGTCGTCGTTGCGCTGCGCTTCTCCGTCCGGCGTCTGATATTCCTCGCGAAAGTGGCCGCCGCAGGATTCGTTGCGTTCGAGCGCGTCCAGGCACATCAGCTCGGCCAGCTCGAAGAAATCGGCCACGCGTCCGGCCTTCTCGAGCGACTGATTGAGATCCTCGCCGCTGCCTCCCACGGTGACGTCCCTCCAATACTCCTCGCGCAGCTCCCGGATTCGTTCCAGAGCGCGTTCCAGATCGTGCGCGTTGCGCGACATCCCGCAGTAGTCCCACAGCACTTTCCCGAGCTTGCGGTGGAGCGCGTCCACGGTTTGATGGCCGCGTATGGAGAGCAGTTGCTTCGTTAAAGCGGCCACGCCGGCCTCGACGCGCCGGAACTCCGCGTGGCTGGCATCGATCTTCGCCAGCTTGCTGCTGGCAATGTAATCGCCGATGGTGTAGGGCAAAATGAAATAGCCGTCCGAAAGACCCTGCATGAGCGCGCTCGCGCCTAAGCGATTCGCCCCGTGATCGGAGAAGTTGGCCTCGCCGATCGAAAACAGGCCCGGAATGGTGGTCATCAGGTAGTAATCCACCCACAGGCCGCCCATGGTGTAGTGGATGGCCGGGTAGATGCGCATCGGAACCTGGTAGGGGTCTTCGTCGGTGATGCGCTGGTACATCTCGAACAGATTGCCGTATCGTTCGCGAATGACGCCGGCGCCCAGGGATTGGATCGCGTCGGAGAAATCGAGATAAACCCCGAGCCCGGTTTCGCCGACGCCGCGGCCCTCGTCGCACACGGCCTTGGCGTTGCGGGAAGCGACGTCGCGCGGCACCAGGTTGCCGAAACTCGGATAGCGGCGCTCCAGAAAGTAATCGCGCTCGTCCTCGGGAATTTCGCCGGGGGGACGCCGGTCACGAGGTTTCACAGGCACCCAGATGCGGCCGTCGTTGCGCAACGACTCGCTCATCAGCGTGAGCTTGGATTGATAATGCCCGGAGACCGGGATACACGTCGGGTGAATCTGCGTGAAACAAGGATTGGCGAAAGCGGCGCCGCGCTTGTACGCGCGCCAGATGGCGGTACAGTTGGAACCTTTGGCGTTGGTCGAAAGAAAATAGGCGTTGCCGTACCCTCCGGTTCCAAGAACCACCGCATCGGCGGCGTGCGACTCGATCTTGCCGGTAACCAGATTGCGCGTCACGATGCCTCGAGCTTGGCCGTCGATCACCACCAGGTCGAGCATCTCGGTTCGCGGAAACATTTTCACCTGGCCGGAATCGATCTGGCGTTCCAGTGCCTGATACGCGCCCAACAGAAGCTGCTGTCCGGTTTGGCCGCGGGCATAAAACGTGCGCGAAACCTGCGCGCCGCCGAAGGATCGATTGGCCAGCGTGCCGCCATATTCGCGCGCGAACGGCACGCCCTGCGCGACGCATTGATCGATAATGTCCACGCTGATTTGCGCCAGCCGGTAGACGTTGGCTTCGCGCGACCGGAAATCGCCGCCCTTCACCGTGTCGTAGAACAGACGAAAAATGCTGTCGCCGTCGCCGTGGTAATTCTTAGCGGCGTTGATTCCGCCTTGCGCGGCGATGCTGTGGGCGCGGCGCGGCGAATCCTGGAAGCAAAAACATTTGACGTGGTACCCTAGCTCACCGAGCGTCGCCGCCGCCGATGCCCCGGCGAGTCCCGAACCGACCACGATCACCGTATGCTTGCGCTTGTTGGCCGGGTTCACCAGTTTCATCTCGAAGCGAGCCTGATCCCATAGCTTTTCGATGGGGCCGGATGGAACGCGCGAAACCAGATGCATGCTATCTCACCAACCGAGCGAGCACCGCCACCGGAATGGAGATGTTTCCGGCCGCGATCAGGATGGCCGCCGCCGCCGCGGCCCGCTTCAGAAGAGGCGTTCGATGGGGATGATAGAAACCGAGCGATTGAAACATACTCCAGAGGCCGTGGTAAAGGTGCGTGCAGAGAAGCACCATGGCCAGGATATAAAAGGCAGCGACCGGAATCAGGCGGAAGCTGGCCACCACGTTCGCATAGACATCGCCTTCCTGGAAGTTGGGATTCACGGCGCCGAAGGTGAAGTCGAGTAAATGGTAGATCACGAAAGCCAGGATGATGGG
>JBEKHQ010000079.1:0-7993 GCA_050012195.1 Bryobacteraceae bacterium
TGCTGTTTCTCGGCCGCGCCGTCGATTTCAACGACCTTCATTTCAAGAATGTCCGTCTGTTTGAAGGCTGGTCTTAAATGAGCAGCACGCTTGTCAGTCCGCCGCTGGTCAAAGCCAAGTCGCTCTCCTGTCCGAATTGCGGCGGCCCGGTGGAGTTGCGAGGTTTCGCCCACACGCTGTCGGTGGTTTGCCCGCAGTGTCTCACTGTCCTCGATCCGACCACGCCCCAAGTCCAGATCCTCCAGACGTTCCAAGGTAAGGAGCGCATCCAACCCAAAATCCCGCTCGGAGCGCGCGGCACCCTGAGCGGCATCATTTACCAGGTGATCGGGTTCCAGCAGCGAACCGTGATGTCGGAGGGCGACTTCTTTTGTTGGGACGAATATCTGCTCTTCAATCCCTATCAGGGTTTTCGGTATCTCACCGAATACGAAGGTCACTGGAACTTCGTCCGCGTGCAAAACGCGCTCCCGGTGGCGACCCGATCCGGCGGACGAATAGCCATGCATTTCGAGGGCAAGACCTTTCTTGCGTTCGACGCCATGCAGGCGCAGACCTCGTACGTTCTCGGCGAATTTCCCTGGCAAGTGCGATCCGGCGAATGGGCCGCTTGCCAGGACTTTATCGCCCCGCCCTACATGCTGTCGGCGGAAACCACCGACGACGAAATCGCCTGGTCGCTAGGCGAATACACGGAGGGCGCGGACATCTGGAAGGCCTTCAAACTTCCCGGCCCGCCGCCCGCCAAATCCGGTATCTTCGCTAATCAACCGTCGCCTTATCGCGGCACCGTGGGATCCGCGTGGCGAACCTGGCTTTGGCTCAACGTCGCGCTCTTCGGGCTCTTGCTGTTTTTCAGCATGTTCAAAAGCAATCGCGAAGTGTTCAAGAACGACTACGTGTTTGTGCCCGGCAGAAGCGCATCGGCATTCGTCACTTCCGCCTTCGACCTGGCCGGCCGCGAATCCAACGTCGAACTCGCGGTCCACACCGATCTCGACAACAACTGGGCCTATTTCAGCTTTGCGCTGATCAACGAGGAAACCGGCCAGGCGTTCGACTTCGGCCGCGAGGTGAGTTACTATCACGACTCGGACGGTTCGGAAGGCAGCCGCAACGACACCGTCATCGTGCCGGGAGTTCCTTCCGGGCGATACTATCTTAGGGTCGAGCCCGAGATGAGTAGGAGCTTAACCGATTTGCGCTACGAGATCACCCTGCGCCGTGACGTCCCGAATAACATTTTCTTTCTACTCGCGGCGCTGCTGCTGTTGGTTCCGCCCATCTTCAAGACCGTTCGCTCGGCCCGGTTCGAGGGCCAGCGCTGGCGCGAGAGCGATTATGCGCCTAAGACCAGTTCCAATAGCGGAGGTGACGATTGAACAACCCCCTTTTTTTACTCTATGGCGTCTTTCTGCTCGGCTTGACCGGCGTCGCGGAATATCGCGGCTGGAGCTTGTCCAGCGTGAACCAGCAGAAGGTCCTTCCGAAGTCGATTCGCGATAATCCGGGCGCTTATCGCTCCACCTACGGCGGGGTTTCCCGCTATATCGGAGGCAAATAGCTATGAACAACCTGCTGAACGCGCTCGTCTACTCGCTGCTCGGCATCGTCATCTTCGTCATCGTGTTCGTTCTGATCGACAAATTGACGCCCTATCATCTCTGGAAGGAAATCGTCGAGGACAAAAACGTCGCTCTCGCCATCCTGATCGGCGCCTTGTCGATCGGCATGTGCATCATCATTGCCGCCGCGGTTCACTAAGTGCCAGTCGCGCTCTTCCTGTCGGTTTTTCTGATCGCCGCGTGCGGGCTGATCTATGAACTGATCGCAGGCACGCTGGCAAGTTATTTGCTCGGCGATTCGGTTTTTCAGTTTTCCACCATCATCGGTTGCTATCTGTTCGCCATGGGAATCGGAAGCTACCTGTCCCGCTTCCTTCGCCGCGGATTGGTGGCGCGGTTCGTGTCCATCGAATTAATGGTCGGCTTGGTGGGCGGGTTTTCGTCGTCGCTTCTCTTTCTCGCGTTCGCCTACACCGAAGCCTTTCGACTGGTGTTGTATGTCGTCGTGATCCTGGTTGGAACGCTGGTTGGTCTCGAGATTCCGCTACTCATGCGGATTCTCAAGGAGCGCTTCCAATTCCGCGATCTCATCTCGCATGTCCTGACTTTCGATTACCTGGGCGCCCTCGGCGCTTCGCTGCTGTTCCCGATTTTACTGGTCCCGAAACTCGGCTTGGTTCGCTCGGCGCTGGTGTTCGGGATCTTGAACGCGGGCGTCGCGCTGTGGTCCACGTTTATCTTTCGCGATCAGCTTCCCGCTTCTCGCGCGCTTCGCGCCGGGTGCATCGCGGTGCTGGTATTCCTGGGCGCGGGAACCGCATTCGCCGATCGTATTTCTTCCGCGGCGGACAACAGCCTCTACGCCGACGACGTCATCTTCAGCCGCCAAACTCGATACCAGCGTATCGTACTCACCAAGTGGAAGGACGATCTCCGGCTGTTTCTCAACTCGCATTTGCAATTCAGCTCGCGCGACGAATATCGCTATCACGAAGCTCTGGTGCATCCCGGCTTGGCCGCGCTTCCCGGCGCTCGAAGCGTGCTCGTGCTGGGCGGCGGCGACGGACTCGCCATCCGGGAAATCCTGAAATACCCGAGCGTCGAGAATATCACGCAAGTGGAGCTCGATCCCGAGATGACGCAGCTCTTCTCTAAGCACGAGGTTCTCTCGGCACTGAATCAACATTCGCTCACCGCGCCGCGCGTGCACGTCATCAACGACGATGCCTTCCGCTGGCTGGCGTCGGTCTCCGATCGCTTCGACTTCATCGTCGTCGACTTCCCCGATCCCACCAGTTATTCGCTCGGCAAACTCTTCACCACCACGTTCTACCGGCTCGCCGCAAAGCATCTTTCCGCGGGCGGTTTGATGGTGGTTCAAAGCACTTCGCCATTGTTCGCGCGGCAATCCTACTGGTGCATCGTGGAAACGGTAAAGCAAGCGGGCCTGCTGACGTATCCCTATCACGTCTACGTTCCATCTTTCGGAGAATGGGGCTACGTGATCGGCGGTTTGACGCCCTTCGAACCGCCGCTCGAACTTCCATCCGGACTGCGGTTCTTGTCGGCGCGCAATGTGGGCGAGCTGTTTGTGTTTCCAACCGACATGGAGCCGGTGGCTGCGGAGGCGAATCGGCTCAATGATCAGATTCTGGTCCGATACTACGAACGCGAATGGCGGGATATCGCACGTTAGACCGCCGCCAGTTCCTGGCCGCCGCGCCGGCGCTTATCGGCCTCGGCCGCAAGACGGAACGGCCCATCACCGGCGGCTTCGTCAACGATGCTTTCCCCATCGGACATCGCTTGCGCGACCGCGCGGCATTTCGGGCGCCGTCGAGACAGATCCGCGTCCCGATCGTGATCGTCGGCGGCGGCATGGCGGGCCTCAACGCCGCCTGGCATCTCGATAAGCGCGGTTTCCGCGATTTCGTTCTGCTCGAAATGGAACCGCAGGCGGGCGGGAACTCGCGCTGGGGCGAGAATGACATCACACGATTTCCGTGGGCCGCGCACTACGTTCCGGTTCCAGCCAGAGGCGAGTCGCTGGCGCGCGAGTTGTTCGAGGAGCTGGGCCTTCTGCGCGACGGTAAGTGGGACGAGCTGGCGCTGTGTTTCGATCCGCAGGAGCGCCTTTTCATCTATGGCCGCTGGCAGGAAGGCATCGAGCCGGAGAACGCCACGCCCAAGGACATCGCCCAGTATCGGCGATTCGCGGAAAAGATGGCCGAGTTCCGCGCCACCGGCCAGTTCACCGTGCCCATGGAGCGCGGCGCCAAGCCGTCGCCGCTCGATCGATTGTCCATGGCGGACTGGCTGACGCACGAAGGCTTCGACTCCCCGACACTGCGCTGGTACGTGAACTACGCGTGCCGTGACGACTACGGCGCGCTGGCTCGCGACACGTCGGCCTGGGCCGGCATCCAATACTTCGCATCGCGCGAGCCCGAAGAAAAGGGTCCGCTAACGTGGCCGGAGGGCAATGGCTGGATCGCGCGGCGGCTGCTCGCCAAGCTCGGCCGCTACGTGCGCACCGGATCGGCGGTCTATCGCATCGCGCGCGATCGCAATCAGACCCGCGTGTTCACCGAAGACGTGGAATACATCGTCGACGCCGTGATTTTCGCCGCGCCCACGTTCCTAGCGCCCTACTTGATCGAGGGCGCGCCGCCCGCCGCCGGTTTCGAATACTCGCCGTGGCTCACTGCAAATCTGACGCTTGACCGCTTGCCCGATCAAAAAGGCGCCGAGCCCGCCTGGGACAACGTCATCTACGATTCGCCCACGCTCGGCTACGTGAATGCCACACACATGACCCTGGCCACTCACGTCGAACGCACGGTCTGGACATTCTATTGGTCTCTGGCCGAGTATAAGCCGGCCGAAGCGCGCGCGTTGCTGCTCGCGAAGGACTGGAACTACTGGAAAGAAGCGATTCTGAACGACCTGGCACGGGCGCATCCGGACATTCGGCAGTGCGTGTCGCACATGGACATCATGCGCATCGGCCATGCCATGGCGCGCCCGTCGCCCGGATTCATGTTCTCGGATGCCAGAGATCGATGGACACAGCCGCTCGGCAATATCTTCTTCGCGAATTCCGATTTGAGCGGTTTCTCGATTTTCGAAGAAGCGCAATACCGGGGCGTGCAGGCGGCCAAAGCCGCGCTTGCGCGATTGGGCCATCGTTAACAGCATGGGTGTGTCGCGCCACCCAATGTTGCAAGCAAGTTCAACGAAGCGAACGGTTCCAGGTGTGGCCATCATCGTGCGGTAATGGGTTCTTATGACGACCTTGGATCGTTGCTTGGAACTTCTCGATCGAGCCGGGGTTTGGTACTCGCATACCGGCCATCCTCTGGCATTCACCGCGCTGGAAGTCGCGGCGGCGGAGCATCTATCGCCGCACAAATTAGCCAAGACGGTGGTCTACGCCTGCGATTCCGGCTACGGCATGGCCGTGGTGCCGGCGGATTGCCTGGTTGACAAGGACGCGCTCGGCGGCTTCTTAGATGATTCGTCCGTTCGCTTGGCCAACGAACTCGACTTGGGCCGGCTCTTCCCTGGCTGCGACCTTGGATCGATGCCGCCCTTCGGCAGCCTGTTCCACTTGCCCGTTATTGTTGACACCAGCGTTGCCGAACAAGAGTTCATCGCGTTCAACGCGGGCACGCATCGCGATGTGATCCACATGACCTACGCCGATTTCGCCGAACTTGTAGTTCCCGTACTCTCGAAGTTCGCGCTCGCCGCGCTGGAGCAGGAAGCGTAGCGTCTGACATTCGGGCCTGACCCACACGGATTTCATCGACTCGCGGATAAGACAGCCGCCAAGTTCGCGCTAGCGGATCAGGATTGTTCGGGGTTGATTACGGACAACCCCTCGAGCTCCGCAACCCCGCAGAGGCAGAGTATGATATCGGCGGCGACGAAGTAGTCTACCAATTTCAGTCTCCGCAGCTCCAGTGCAACTGCCAATTGAAGAGCATCGAGCGCGCGAAGGCGTCCGTCAAAAGCGTACCGCTCAACCAGGGCCTCAGCCATCGTAAATTCCGATTCTCCGACGGAGAAAACTTCCAGCCTCCCGGTCGCGACATCGGATCGAAATTGGCGCAGAAAAGCCTCCGCATCCTCTCGATTTATCGATTGCGTGCGCACTTTGATCGCGAACGCTGACGTTAGCTCGGCTATCGTTAGTCGGGAAACTCGAATCTGGTTAGCGGCACCATTGACGATATTGTCAACGGCTGGTGTGCCGAGTTCCGGGTGATACAGCTTGACCAGCGCACTAGCGTCGAAGAAGTGGCCCGCCAAAGATCAACGGTCCCCCCGGTCGGCGACAATTTCATCAGCCATCGATCCGGAAATCTTCGAAAGCCGCCTTCGGACTTCTTCCAGACCTGGACCCGGTGCGGCGTCCTTTAGTTCTCTTTTAATGTTTTCGATATACTCGACAGCCAAATTAGATCGGCCCGGCGCTTCGTTTTTGACGACGCTCACCAACACACGCTCGTGCTCCCGCAGATCCAGCGGCTGGAGCGGTCGGAGGACCCCGTTTTCGTAGACGGCATCAACTTCGAGCGCCATGCCCCTATTGTAAGTCGAAGTCGACCACCCTGTATCCTGGTGTTGAATGCCTCGCATCCACATCTTGGGCGGCGGATTGGCCGGGTGCGAAGCCGCCTGGCAGATCGCGCGCGCAGGCTTGGATTGCGTGCTGTTTGAAATGCGCCCTGCCCGATCCACCGCCGCGCACAAGACCGACCGGCTGGCCGAGCTGGTTTGCAGCAATTCGCTGAAGAGCGAATCCGAAAACTCCGCGCCTTGGCTGCTCAAGGAAGAACTGCGCCGCTTCGATTCGCTGCTGCTTCGCGCCGCCCAAACCGCGCGCGTTCCCGGAGGCCACGCCCTGACGGTGAATCGGGAAATCTTCGCCCAAGAAGTCACCGCGTCGATCGAAAGCAACCCGCACATCGAGCTTAGGCGCGAGGAAGCGGCCTCCATCGCCGGGGATGCGATCACCATCGTCGCCACCGGACCTCTGACCAGCGACGCGTTGGCCGACGAAATCGGCCGACACACCGGCAGCGAGCGGTTGTTTTTCTACGATTCGATCAGCCCCATCGTGGACGCCGAATCGATCGATCTCGCCATCGCGTTCCGCGCTTCGCGCTACGGCAAATCGCTGGACGGAACCAACGACTATCTGAATTGCCCGTTCGACCGCGCTCAGTACGAAAGCTTCATCGATGCCGTTCTGGCCGCCGAAGCGGTCCCGGCGCACATTCCCGAAGATCGAACGCCCTACTTCGAAGCCTGCCTGCCTATTGAAGAGCTAGCTCGGCGCGGTCGCGACACGCTACGCTTCGGCCCGATGAAGCCCGTGGGGTTGATCGATCCGCGCACCGGCCGCAGGCCCTACGCGGTGGTGCAGCTTCGCCAAGAGAATCTGCGGGCATCGAGTTATAATCTGGTCGGCTTTCAAAATCACATGCGCTTCGCCGGGCAAGCCCGCATCCTGCGTATGATTCCCGGCCTGGAGCGCGTCGAGTTCCTGCGCTACGGCCAGATCCACCGCAATACTTATATCAACGGCCCAGCGCTACTCGCGCCGACCCTACAACTCCGCACGCAGCCCAGCACGTTTTTCGCGGGACAAATATCCGGCGTGGAGGGCTACGTGGAATCCATCGCCACCGGTCTGGTGGCCGGAAAGCATGCGGCAGAACTCGCGTTAGGCGAAACGCTTCGCCCGTTCCCGCGCGAAACCGCCATCGGATCGCTGTGCGCCTATGTCTCGGGCGCCGACCCTCGCCATTATCAGCCCGCCAACATCACTTTCGATTTGTTGCCGCAGCTCGATGATGAAACCCGCCACCGTCTAAAGCACGACAAGCCGGCCCGCCATGCCGAGGTCTGCCGCCGAGCGTTGGCGAAGCTGGACGAATATCGGTCCGTGTATGCCTGACCTCGGCGCGCACATCCGGCAGTTTTTGGAAGAGCTGCGGCGTCAGAATGTCTCCGAGCACACGCTGCGCAACTATGCGTCGGACCTCGATCAGTTCCTCGCCTATTTCACGATCCCGGGAAAGCCCACGCTCACCGCGGACCAGATCGACGTCCTCGCAATGCGCGAGTGGCTGGGTCACTTGTACCAGCAGCGACTCGCGGCGGTGAGCATGCGCCGAAAGCTGGCCGCCGTCCGTTCGTTTTTCAAATACCTGACGCGCGAAAGCGTGCTCCCGGCCAATGTCGCGCGCCTGGTCCGCACGCCGAAAGCGCCCAAATCGCTGCCTTCGGTGATGACGGCCGAGCAGACCAATACTCTGGTAGACGGCATTCCGGCAGCGGCGGATCGGCTGGAGCGCCCGTTCGCGGCCCGCGATCTCGCGATTTTCGAACTGCTCTACGGTTGCGGCCTGCGCATC
>JBEKHQ010000080.1:0-7986 GCA_050012195.1 Bryobacteraceae bacterium
TATACCACTGCGCCCACTGTGACGCGGTAGTATCGATGACCTCGATGTTATAAGTTCCCGCCGTAGCAGTGTAGCCGATGAACTCCACGCCGTTCTGTGTTACGCCGGAGGCAGTGTTGTATGAGGTTTCGCCGCCGGGCGTCGCCAAGCCCGCAAAATTGTCCAGTTGTACGCCGCTCGACGCCGCCGCCCAGGTGGTCGGATTATTGTATGTCGTGATGGTGACTGCAAAAGCGGGAGCGACGATGAGCGCCAGTGATATCAGGCTCAGAGGGACGAACGCACGAAGAGAAAGCCGCAACATTTTGAATGGACTCCGATTAAGAAATCTCCGCATCACAGCGGGGGCTGCCGGGAAACCAGGGCTGGGGTAGGGCAGAATGCTTCAGAGCTACCGATTTAGTACCGGCAAGCTTGAAATCTGTTAGTGCGGAGTATGCGGACGGGTTCTCTCGAGAATGCGGAAATCGGCGAAAGTATCGGCGCCCTCAGGCGGCCATCTGTTTTAAATAGGTAGCGATCTTCTTGTCGTTCTGCCCGATGTGATGGGTTAGCCAATCCTTCAAGAAGTACATGAGCTGGACGGTGACCGCGACGCGCTTCGCCGCGAGGTCGCTCTGGAAAGCGACCACTTTGGCGGTCAATTCGTCATGCTCCTTTTTGTGGTGGAGGTATTCCGGATAGTTACATTCCTTCATCAACCGTTCTTCGTCCGCGAAGTGCAGTTTGGTATAGGAAACCAAGTTCGCGAGGATGGCACTTAAGGCGGCGTTGCCTTTGCCGGCGGCCATGGCGGCGTGTAGCTCGTCAGCGATCTGAAACAGCCGCTTGTGCTGCGTGTCGATCGCGAGGTGACCGACGCTGTATTCTTCTTTCCATAGGAATATGCTCATGCACCCCCAATCGGCGGCGGTAGGGAAAGCAAATATATTCCGCCGGGGGATAGTCCGGGATGGCGACGTGCTTATTGCTTCACGGCGAAGACGAACATCGAAGTGCCTGCGTTCACCGTGACGTACTGCCGGCCGTTGATAGCGTAGGACATGGGTCCGGCGGCGATGGGTCCGCCGAGCTGCGTCTTCCACAACAGTGCGCCGGACTTTGCGTCGAGCGCGTAGAA
Organism: Bryobacteraceae bacterium; assembly: GCA_050012195.1. Lineage (GTDB taxonomy): Bacteria > Acidobacteriota > Terriglobia > Bryobacterales > Bryobacteraceae > Palsa-89. The sequence continues at coordinate 1,121 of JBEKHQ010000080.1, forward strand.
ATTGCCGTCGCGCCCGCCACTGAACACCAGGCCGCTCGCGGTGGTCAGGATGCCGGCGTCGGTGACATCCACCATTTTGAATTCCCACTTACGCTGTCCGGTTTTCGGATCGATAGCGCGGAGCGCGCCGTAGCCTTCGTCCTCGCGCCGGGTGAGCGTGGGAGCGGGCTGCATCAGAATCGGGACCACGTTGCGCGGAGCGCCGCCCATGTAGAGCCGGCCCTCCACGTATTCGCCCTCCGATTTCCCGTAGACGCTCGAATAGTTATCCCACACCGAAAGATAAAACAGTCCGGTCTCGGGGCTAAATGAAGGCGAATACCAGTTGGTGGCGCCGAGATTACCGGGGTAGATCCGGGTCCCTTCGGCCGTGGGCTCCATGTTGGCCTGCCGCACGGGACGGCCGCTATCGTCGAGGCCGGTGGTCCAGGTAACTTTGGCGAAGGGCTTTCCGAGCAGGTACTGGCCGCTGGTTCGATCGAGCACGTAGAAAAATCCGTTGCGGTTGCCCCACAGCATCACCTTGCGGCGCTGGCCTTGCCAGTCGATGTCGGCGAGAACGGGAACCTGCACCGCGTCGAAATCGAAATCGTCGTGCGGGGTGAACTGGTAGTGCCACTTCAATTCTCCGGTGTCGGGATTCAGCGCGACCACCGAATCGCTGTAGAGGTTGTCACCGCCGCGCTTGTCGCCATTCCAGTCCGGACCCGGATTGCCGATGCCCCAATAGGTGAGGTTGAGGTCGGGATCGTAGGAGCCGGTTACCCAGACGGGCGCGCCGCCGTGCTTCCAGGAATCGCCCGCCCAGGTGCCGCCGTTCTTCTCGTCCGGCGCGGGGATGGTGTAGAAGCGCCACAATTCCTTGCCGGTGTTCGCGTCAAAAGCGGCGATGAAGCCTCGGATGCCAAACTCTCCGCCGGCGGTTCCCATGATGACCTTGTCCTTGATCACGAGCGGCGCGTGCATCAGCGAATAACCCGCTTCGGGCTTGGCGACTTCGACCTTCCAGATCGGTTTGCCGGTGACGGCATCGAGCGCGATAAGGCGCCCGTCGATCGTTCCGACAAATAATGTGTTGCCCAGAATGGCGACGCCACGGTTGACGCGTCCGCAGCAGGTGCGCGATCCGGCGGCGACGTTGGCGGAAAAGGTCCAGAAAACGCGTCCGGTTGCGGCATCGAGCGCGACGACGTCGCTGGGCGCCTGCGTGGTGTACATAATGCCGTCGACCACGAGGGGCGTGGCTTCGAATTTTTCGAGCGAGCGCTGCTGGAAGACCCACTGGAGCTCCAGGCTTTTCACGTTGGCGGGAGTGATCTCCTTGAGCGCGGTATGCCGCTGGCTTTGGAATCCGCCGGAGTAGGAGAGCCAATTCTGAGGCTCCTTTTCCGGATGCAGCAGACGATCGAACGAGACCTGCGCCGGAAGCGCGGCGGCGATGCAGAGAAGAATCAGAAGGCGAACGCGCATGGATTGCTTAGAGACCTTTCAACGACGTCAGGTAGCCGATCACGTCGGCGAGCTCCACGGGCGTGAGCTTGTCCTTGTAAGACGGCATGGGCGACTTCAGGATGAACGCATGCTCGCGCAGGTCGGCGATTTTGAAGGAGCGCAGCTTTTCCGACGTGTCGAGCAACTGGACCGAGAACGTATCTTCGTTCAGGAGCCGGCCCGTAACGGTCTGGCCGTCTTTCGTCACGACGCGGTAGTAACGGTTGGGCGCGAGCACTTCGGCGTCGGGATCGAGGAGCGAGGTCTGCAGTTCCGCAGTGCGGCGCAGCATCCCGATATCGGTGAGATCGGGACCGACGCGCGAGCCCAAGGTGCGCACGCGATGGCAGTTCAGGCACTGGCCTTTGCCCTCGAAGATCGTCTTGCCGCGAGCGGGGTCGCCGGCGGTTACGGCGACGTTCGAGGTAGCGGCCATCGAGCGCAGATACGCGACGATGGTGAGCGCTTGCCCTTCGGTGAAGTTGGCGGGCGGCATGCCGGTGCCGGGGATTCCCTTGGTGATGATGGCCGCGACTTCCTCGTCGGCGGTGGCGCGCCGGAACTTGCCGTGCCCGAGATCGACGCCCGGCTGTAGGTCGCCGTTCGGGCCATGGCAGGACGAGCAGTTGCTGCGGTAGAGGCGGCCGCCGTTTTCCACGTCGGACGGCGTGTAGCCGTGCTGCGCCAACAGCGTGCCCGCGGCGACGAAGGGCAGGCAGAATTTGATACTGAGCATGTTCCTCATGCCAGTATCGCAAACGGATCGGGCGTTTGGCGGCTGCCTGGCCGTTCTACTGAACGTCGGTGACCTTGCCGTTCACGAAGGTAATCTTCAGGTCGGGGTAGACGTAAATCTGCTTGGCTCCGACCTTGAGGATCTGTTTGGGATTGCCCATCGCCGCAGTGACTTGGTCGATGGTTTGCCCGGTCGCGATTTCAGCGGGTGGGGCTGCCGGTGCCGCTGGTGCGCCCGCGCCTCCCGCGTCGGTCTTGGCTTCGGCCAGAACTTCTTGCTCGGCGCCGTCAGCTTCCTTGGCCTGCGCCTTCAGCTCGTCGGCGACGTTGGGATCCGGCGGCGGCGCCACCGAAGCGAAAGACGAAGGGGTGGGCGCCGCGGCCGCCGAGGGCGGGGGAGCGGGCAAGCCGCCCTTATGCGCCTGCAATTCCTGCAGGCCTTGATCAATGTTGGACCGCATGTGGTTCTGCATCTCCTGCAGATCCGTGAAATCGACGGCAACCGTGTTGCCGCGCGCGCACTCCTGCCCCTTGGCGGCGAAAACTTCGATGTTGGCGCTGGTGGCGTCCTGCGCGGGCGGCGCACTGAGACGCAGCACGTCGCCTTCGCTCAGCGAGCATTCCTGGCCGGAGGCGTCGGTGACCGTCAGGGCGCTGCCGACCACAAAAACTCGGGGATTGGACGCGTTGACTTCGGCCAGAATCCGGGGAAGTCCGCTCGAGTTGGGGTCGACGTCACCGGTTTTACCCGTCTGGCTTTCGGCGTTCTCGAGCGCGAGTTGGCGCTTCACTTCGTCGGCGACGGCTTGCTTGATTTCGGGCGACATGGCTACCTGGCCGCCCGCGGCCGGCGCGCCGCCTTGTGCTGCCGCAGCCGCTGCCGCGTCCTGCCGTTCCTGGTAGGCCGCCGCGAGGCTCTGGGAGATCAGGTAGTCGGTCAGCCAGAGGGAGGCGGTGGGATAAACCGGGTAGGGAGCGAAGAAGCCTCCGTAAAAGCCGTACCACGGCGCGCCGACGAAGCCCCAGGTGTAGGGCACCGGCGCGACCCACGGATTGTAGGCCCATCCATAGAAGGCTGGCGCGTAGTAGGCAGCCGGCGCGTAGCCTTCCAGATAGACGCCTCGGTAGCCGAAGCGCTGATAGTAGACCGAATAGGGGCGGCCGTGATAGTAGTACGAACGGCCGGCGAACTCGCGGCCGTGATAATCGAAGCGCCGCTGGACGTAGCCGTGTCCGGCGCGATTAACGTAGACGCGCGAGTGGTCGGCGCGCTCGATGCTTCGGCCGCCGCGTGCGTCGCGATGAATGTCCATCCCGCGCGCGTGCACCGCGCGGACATTACCGCCCTTGTCAAAGGCCGCCCGGTTTCCACTCTTGGTCTCGACGGTTCTGCCTCCAGGTGGGGCCTTTGCGGTGGCGCCCCTACCGCCCGCAGCCGGAGCGCCTGATCTTCCAGCAGAGGCCGGACTTCCTGCTCTGCCAGCAGCCGGAGCTCCCGCCCCGCCCGCCGCGGCCGGGCGTCCCGCTCGCCCCGCGGCCGGGGTTCCCGCTCTGCCAGCAGCCGGAGATCCCGCTCTGCCCGCTGCGGCCGGAGTTCCCGCTCGACCAGCGGCCGGCGCCCCCGCTCGACCAGCGGCCGGAGCTCCCGCTCGACCGGCGGCCGGAGCTCCCGCCCGACCGGCGGCTGGAGCTCCCGCTCGACCGGCGGCCGGTGCAGCTTTCGCGGCTGGCGCCGCAGGCTTAGCTGGGGCGGCAGGTTTCTTGTTTGCCTGAGCTAGCGAAATGCCGGACGATAGGAGCAGCCCTGCGCAGACCGCTACTCCCATCCACGCGCCGGAAGCAGCTTTCAATATCCGAAATGAACTCATGGCATTCTCCTTGAAAAGTCAGCGACTACTCGACGTCTGACACTTTGCCGTTCTTGAACGTCACTTTCAGGCCCTTATAAAAGTAGATTTCTTTACCCGCGACCTTGGCGATCCTCTGAGGCTGACCCAGAATCGCAGTCACTTGATCCGGGGTCTGCCCGACTTCGATGGTCGCGGGCGGTTGATCGGCCGGAGGCGGCGGAGGCGCGATAGGAGCGAGCGCCGGCTCTGGAGCTGCGGCAGGCGCGGCTGGTGCGGGTGCGGCGGCCGGCGCCGCTCCCGCCTGTTGGCCACCCGCGGGCGCTGCGTTCGCGTCGGCGTTCGCGGTTGAGGTATCGATCTTAAACACCTCGTCGATCGACTTCTGAACCTTGGCGACGTCCGACATGGATGCCTTCGGTACGTCCATGGAGAGCGTACCCTTGTAGCGGACGTTGTTATAGGCGTCGGAGATCACACTAAACGTAACGTTGTTACCCTTAACTTGGATCGCCGTCACGTACACTTTCTCGCCATTGACGAAAGTGCGAGTGGCTGTGTTACTGACGGCGTTACCCGGTACCGCTGGTACTCCGGGGATGAGGCCACCGAAATGGGAGATTTTTGAAAACGTGCCGGCGGCGCCGGCCTTTATCTGTCCGTCCTTGTAATAGTTCTGGTAGGGAACGCTGGAAGTGGCGTCTCCGAAGACGAGGCCCTTCTTTTGCAAGATCAAAACCACGCCCTGGGTCACGATGTCCGTATTGTCCGCGGTCGGCGTTGTAAGCGGGTACGCGGCGGTCAGTTGATCGTCCATCTTGCCTTTGTCGTCAGACCAGGCGAAGGGTGCTAGCGCTAACAGCCCCGTAAGCAAAACTGCGCTGATAGCAAGCGGGAGCGGGCGGTTGCGACTCGCTGCTTTGAAAAGAGAATGCATCGGTAGGGTCATACGCTTTCCAACCTCACAACTAGGGAATTAGCCACATTATGATAACAGAACCGAATCCATGCAAGGGCCATCTACCTTAGCGCCTGGCCACACTTTACTTATGGCGGCGAATTCATAATACTTTCGAGAAATCGCGCGGGCTACGGCTGATGGAGCGAAGCGGCGACCTTGGCCTGGTACTCCCGAGCTTTGGCGAGGATGACCGCCGGGTCGAGCGTCAGGCTCCGGCCATCGCGCACGATCAGCCGCCCGTTCACGACGACATCCTGGACATCCGATCCCTTCAGCGCGTACACGATCTGCGAATAGACGTTGTAGAGAGGCACGGCATGGGGCCGGTCCAACCGCAGCGTGATCAGGTCGGCGAGTTTGCCGGGTTCCAGCGACCCGACGTTTTTGTCCAGACCGGCCACGCGAGCGCCCTGGATGGTGGCCATCGCGACGGCTTGCTCGGCGGGCAGGATCGTGGGGTCGCCCGTGGTCACCTTCTGGAGATCGGCAGCCAGGTTCATTTCCTCCATCAGGTCGAAGTCGTTGTTGCTGCCGGCGGGACCGTCGGTGCCAAGCCCGGTCGGGATTCCGAGAGCCAGCATTTTCGACACCGGCGCGACGCCGCTGGCGAGTTTCATGTTGCTGGACGGGCAGTGAGCGATCCCCGTGCCATGGGCTTTGAGTATCCGCAGGTCGCCGTCGTCGAGCCAGACGCCGTGGGCCGCGATGGTCGGCCCATCCAGAACGCCGATCGTTTCGAGCAGACGGGCCGGAGTCATCCCTCGGATGTGTAGCGCATCCTCATTCTCGCGCTTGGTCTCCGAGAGATGGATGAGCAGCGGGACGCGATACTTGTCGGCCAGGTGTCGCGCCGATCGTAAATCGGCATCGTCGTTGGTATAGATGGCGTGCGGGGCGGGCGCCGGGACGATCAGCGGATCGTTACGGTACTCGCGGATAAACTTTTCGGTCAACGCCAGCGCGTCGGCGGGAGTGGCCGCGTCGGGCGATTTGAAGCGCAGAATACTTTCTCCGAGCACGCCGCGCATGCCCGCTTCCTTGGCGGCCTGCGCCACTCGATCCTCGAAATAATACATGTCCACGAACGTGGTGGTCCCGGAGAGCATCATTTCGAGACACGCCAGGCGCGTGCCCCACAGGACGAAGTCGGGTGTAACGTTCTTGGCTTCGGCCGGGAAGATGAATTTTTCGAGCCAATCCTGCAGATGCAAGTCGTCGGCGATGCCGCGCAGCAGCGACATGGCGGCATGCGTATGGGTGTTGATCAAGCCCGGCAGAATCAGGGCATCCGGGCGGTCGAGCCGATGCTGCGCCTGAAACTCGCGATCAATCGCGGGGCGCGCGCCGAGGCCGACGATGCGTTCGCCGCGAATGGCGACCGCGCCGTCCTCGATCAACTGATGCCGAGCGTCCATGGTGACCACGTAGCGCGCGGTGTAGATCCAATCGGCGGGCTCGGCCCAAGCGCCGCCGATCAGGACCAGCGCCGGCAGGAGGCGTCGAAAACTAATCCAGGAACGACGCATCGAAGGGCCTCGGGAAAAGATCCTTAATATGAAGAACCTCGGTTTTGCCGGCGAGGTTCACCAGCGTCAGATCGAGGTTCCCGCAAAACTCCCAGAGAATTTGCCGGCATGCGCCGCAGGGGGGCGTCAGAACGTCGGTGTCCGCGGCAACGGCGATCCTCGTGAACTTTCTCGCGCCTTCCGAAACGGCTTTGAACACGGCCACTCGCTCGGCGCAGATGGTCAAGCCGTAGGTGGCGTTCTCGACATTGCAGCCGGTGAAGATCCGGCCGCCTTCGGCTTCGAGCGCCGCGCCCACTTTGAATT
>JBEKHQ010000081.1:0-7945 GCA_050012195.1 Bryobacteraceae bacterium
CACGAGGAGTTCGGGATGGATCACGCCGAGGCTGGACGAATGCTGGCCGAGCGCTGGAAATTACCTCCGGAAATGGCGGCGATCGCCGGGCGCCACCACGATCCCTGCTAAGGCGCCGAGTTGGACCTGCTGCGCGTGGTCCACGTGGCCTGCCGCATGGCCGACGCCGTCGGTTACGATGTCGTGAAGCCGTTGGGAGAATTGGACCTGGATACCGTCTTGGAGGAGTTGCCGGCGCACGCCCAGGCACCCCTTCGGCGAGATCCGGCCGAGTACCGCACCTTGATTGAAGAGCGGATCTCAGAGTTCGGGTCGGCTCAAAACGACACCCCGGAAAGTACGAGGCCGGCGGAACATCGCGGGCATAGATGATCAGTTCTTCGCAGAATTGCCACCGTGGAAGCGCCCGAACGAACGAGCCGATAGTACGGCGATAAGCAACGCGCCCAAGCCGACAACTCCGACATGCATTGGACTTCGTAGATCAAAGTTGCCGACTTGGCAAACCAGCAAGTAGCCGACGACGATATTGAACGCTCCCCAAAGCACGTTCACCGTCGAGGAGGATAGACCTTCGCCCGGAGGCTTCGCGAACGGACTTTGAAAGGATCGGCCCATCGTGCCACTCACAAAATGCGGAATGGCGTTGGCTAGAAAAGCGCCGCCGAAAAAGTAGGATACGTAGTGATACCACGGCATGTTTAAGTACCTCCTTAAGCCATTCGGCGTCGCCCCCCGTTCAGACAAAAGTAGCACGGCCGAGTTGCCCGGGCCGACGCGGTGCGAATCGGCTAAGCTATCGGGTAAATGCTCATCGTCCGATTGTCCACGCTGGCCGCGGTCCTGGTCTCGGTTCTACAGGCGCAGAGTTATCCGATATTCGAAAAACGGTTCAAGGCCGTGATGAGCCGGCCGGAGTACCGGCATTCGCGGTTCGGCGTGGAGTTTTATTCCCTGGAGGACGGCAAGGTTCTGTATGCGTGGAATCCGCAAGAGCTCTTCGTGCCGGGATCGACGACCAAGATTCTGTCAGTAGGTACCGCGCTCGAGTTGCTGGGGCAGGATTTTCGCTTTCACACCAGGGTTTACCGAACGGGCCCGGTGACCAACGGCACTCTGAACGGCGACCTTATCCTGGCGGGAGGGGGCGACCCCAACTTGTCGAATCGCATTCAGCCCGACGGAAGCATGGTTTTCGAAAACGAGGACCACTCCTACGACGGCTTTGCGGAAGCCCGCGCGGTGCCCGGCGATCCTTTAACGGTGATTCAAGAACTGGCTTCCAAAGTTGCGGCCGGCGGCATCAGCCGGATCAACGGCCGCGTAATAGCGGATGTATCGCTGTTTCCCGAGGGCGCCAAGGAACTGGGAACGGGCGTCGTCATTTCGCCGATGGTTGTGAACGACAACCTGATTGACGTGATGGTCAGCCCTAGTGCGCGCGAAGGCGATCCGGCGGCGCTCGCCATTTCACCGCAAACGCGCTATGTGACCATCGCGAACCAGGTCAAAACCGCGGCCGCCGGCGGCAAGATGCATCTCGAATGGGCCAAAGACAGCGCTAACGCCGATGGCACACACATGGTCGCATTGACCGGAACCATGCCGGCCGGAGCTCCCGCCAAGCTGCGTGTGTACAAAGTACCGGTTCCTTCGCGCTTCGCGGAAGTGGTCTTCGCGGAAGCTTTGGAGAGCGCTGGGGTCCAAGTGGGCGGAGCTTCCATCGCCGCCGGCGGGCCCAGGAGCCAAGTGGCGGAACATGTGTCTCCGCTTCTCAAAGAGGAAGCCAAGATCACGCTGAAAGTAAGCCAGAATCTGCACGCGAGTATGATGCCCTATATCGTCGGCGCATATATGCAAAAGGATAATCCCAAACCTCTGCCGGCCGGCTTCGACTCCGAGCGGGAAATGTTGAAGAAAGCCGATCTCGATTTGTCGGGCGCGGTGCAGAACGACGGCGCGGGAGGCGAGGCGCTGTTCACGCCGGACTTCATGGTTCACTTTCTGCTGCACCTGACGAAGCAGCCGTACTTCGCGGACTTCAAAAAGGCGTTACCGATTCTGGGCAAGGATGGGACGCTGTACAACATCCAGACAGACTCACCGGCCGCGGGGCACGTATTCGCCAAGACCGGAACCATGGGAGGCGGCAACGCCCTGACGCCGGATGGAGGGGTGATCGAAGGCAAGGGACTCGCCGGTTTCATCGAGACCAAGGACGGAAGGCACCTCGCCTTTGCCGCGTACATCAACTTCGTTCCGCTACCGGTGATGGACGAATCCGCAACGGCCATGGTAGGGCGAGCCGTCGGTGAGATCGCGGCGGCGGCATACGACGGCTTTTCGCCCCAGCGCGGCGCCCATGGCGAGAAACCTCAAAACGTGTCCCGGCAGGATCAAAGCCGTTGAGCGTTTCGCCGCCACCGAAAAGCTCAACTCAAAATCCGGCGCCGGCGGCCCGTGCCCTGGTAATTGCGGGCGCGATGCTTGGGGACCGGAGACTCCGACGTCGGATACGAAGCACAGGTGGGCGCGCAGGGTGCTACGGATTGTCGGCTTCGCGCCGCGGTTCTACAGGCGCGGCAGGAATGCGCACTACCAGGCGGGAGCGCGGGCCTAGCGTAATTGAAGCTTCTGTTACTTCTTGGCGGCCGCTTCTTCGGCTTCCAGGTGACGAGCGCCTCGCATGACGTCGCCGAGCGCGTAGTTGCCTTCGTGGCAGGCGTACTCATAGATCGGCTGAGTGGTGGCCGGCCAGGCCATTTCACCGCTCCAGGACCGGTCCCACGTCTGCGGATCGTCCACGGTAAAGCGATACAGAAGCGTATGCGCGTCCAGGCGCTTTATGCGTTCCACCACGTGGAGGTTCTCCGTGGATCCGTGAAACCGCGTCTTGTCGTTGAAATTGGTGGTGTCGATCACCAGCGTGTCGCCTTCCCAATGGCCCACCGAATCGCCCATCCAGCGGCGAATGTCCTTGGGCAGATGCTGAGCGTTCATTCGGACGACTCGCGCGTCGTGAATCATCTCGCTGAGGATCATGACCGTATCGGGAGTTTGTACGATCTGATGCAGATCGTTGTAAAAGTAGTCCGGCAGGGCTGGCGGACCGGAAGTGGAACCGAAGCCGAGTATACAGCGCTCGCTGAGCGGACGCTGCTCCGGATTGTCGTACTCGCCGGGGCGGACTGGAGTCTTAGCGTCCTCATTCTCGCCCGCGTCCGAGGTCGGCAGTCCGTATGCGTTAGCGCGCCGCTTGCGCGCGGCCTCATTGTAGGGCGGCACCTTGCCGTCCGGCGGGTCGGTTACGATGGAGGTTCGAATTTGTCCATCCACGGCGTTATAGGCCGTCCCTTGATTCAGCCACAGCCGGTCATAGCCGCCGACTGCGCCGCCACCGGCCTTTTCCAGAATTTCAAAGTACGACTTACCCGTGCTCTTGTCGCCGCCCACGGGCAGAGGCGGGCGATTCGGATCCAAGTGCGTCGCATTTACGGCCCTGCGGTCGGCTTCGGCCTTTTGCAGTTTTTCCGCCTGTTCCTTCGTCAAGTACGGCGGGTCGCCGGGGAACCGCTCGAACGGGGTCATGGTGGCCAGGTCGTAGGTGCCTTGCAGGTCCGGATGACCGTCGGGCGTGCGCGGCTGGGCCGCGGTATTCTTCGTCGCTTGACCCGCCGCCGGTAGGGTGACAAGCGACATCGCAAGCACTACACCAACCAGCACTCCAGTAGCCGGAGCGAGGCGCCCGGCGTTCATTGTTGAAAGGAATCGATTCCGCATTTTACACCTTCTTCTATTATTTACTAAGTGGATGCTTCCTGTACGGGCCGTACAGCATTTCTTCGACAAACTCGACGCACTTGAAGTCCAGGATCTGCGCGTTCTTTTCCAGCCGCCGGTAGAGGGGCATGCTGATTTTCCACGGGCGCGTGAAAACGTCCGGATCTTCGATGGTCGCTTCGTAGGAGATCACCTCAGGGCTGGTTCGCGCATAGCGCTCCACCACGTGCAGCTTGTCGCTGTGAAAATCTCCGGCCCGGTCGAACCAGGACCGATCGTTCATGCCGGTCACGTCGACCACCAGGGTTTCCCCTTCCCAGTGACCAACGGACTGGCCCATCCACGAATCGTTGGGAGCGGGGCCGGGATCTTTGAAGAATATATTCCGCACCGCGCCCGCATATTCATAAACGAATGTAAGCGCGCTAGCGCTCTCCACAATTTGAAACGGGTACGGCATGTAGGTGGCGCGCGGGACGCCCGGCAGGTAGCACTTGATCTCCGGATCCTGATTTAGCCAATCCGCTTGGTTCTTTTTCTTGGTGGCGAGCGCTTCCGGCTTGTAAGGAATTTCGCCGCCTTCGACGACACCAACGCCGGGCGGAACCGCGCCCACCGCCCCTAACGCCAGCACCGGGGCGGACGGCACCGGACCGTAGGGCCCGGGGCGAACGGCCATCGCGGGTCGCGCCATATGACCTTCGAGATCGTAATTGGCCTCATTGAGCGCCTGCCAGATTCCATTGAAGTCCGGTTTGCCGTCCGGCAACCGGGGCGCGCGATACGACTGCCCAGCCAGCGGAAGGATCCCGATTGTCATGATCGCCGCCGCGGCGGATTTTGCTATCAGTTTACGAACGACGTTGCCCATTCAATCCATGGTATTCCAAAAACGCGTCGGCTGAAAACTGGGGTGCTCTGCAACGTAGCTTTAGCAGAGCACCAAAACTGGTACCTACAAGGTCACTATCGGATCGGCGTCGAGCAAGGCGCGGCGCATATATTGGCCAGCCAAGCCAAACAGGCCTCACGCCAGATTGATCCCGACAGTGGTCGCCCAGTATCTACCCATCGGGCACCGGCGCCGCGTCGTTGGATTCCGCCTGGGAAACGCTACGACGCTGTCTCAGATGCAAAGCGTCGTATCTGGGCGAATCCACCGAGCATCATAGCGCTTATGCTCGAGCGGTAGCGGAAACTCGGAAAACTCCACGGTGCGGGCTCTAGATTAGTGGCTGGTCAACGCAACGGCGAGGACAATGAATGACTTGATGCCCGGCACAATGCTGCTCGCTTCGGTGTATTCTTCCAACCGGTGCGGCATGCGCTCGAGAGTGGCCCCGACAGCCACGGCGGGGATTCCCATGCTCACAGCGATATTCGCGTCAGTGGATCCCAAATCGCTGGCAGCGATCTCCGGCGTTCCAGCTTTGCGGAAGTAGTTACTGGCGGCTAGCGCCGTTTGCACCAGCGGATGGTTGAGCCGCTCCTTCTGCGGCAAAGCCTTGGAGTAATCGATGCCCATTTGCTGCTCCATCCGGAAGCCGACGCCTTCCCCGTCGGCCACTCGCCTGGCCGTGGACACAACGGCGCTTTCGAGCTTATCCTGCGTGGCGCTGTCCTGTGAACGCAAGTCCACCGTGAACCACGCCTCGCGCGGGATGGCGTTCACCACTGTGCCTCCGCCCAACATTCCTACGTTCAGAGTGGGTAGCTTGAAAGTGCCGAGACCTTCGGCGACGGGCGGCAGCGGAATCTCGTAGAGAGCGGCGATCGCCTTGGCTACCGCTTTCGCCGGGCTCGGTGCGCCGCGGCTTTCCAAGGTGTGCGCGCCGGGAGACGTGTAGAAGAACTTGAATTGGTTGATGCGCAGCGCGCCGTACCAGACTAGGTCAGAGGATAGATCCGCGGCCACGAACATGTCGGGCTTGTAGCCGCTGGTCTCCAACCAGTGCTTGGCGCCTAGCAGCCCCAACTCCTCCTGGGCAGAAGCTAGAAAGATGAGGTCGCCTTTGGTTTTGATGCCGCCTCGGTTGAGCGCACGAAACATTTCCAATGTGGCCATCAGGTTGGACGTGTCGTCGCCGACGCCCGGCGCGCGCAGAATGTCGCCCTCGCGCTTTACCTTCAGGTCCGTACCTTCGGGAAATACGGTGTCCGTGTGAGCGGCAAAAACAACCGTCGGACCGCCGCCCGTTCCTTTACGGACGCCGCTTACGTTATACATGTCGTCGGTTCGGATCTCGCTCAGTCCGAGTTTTTCCATCTCCGCCCGAATGTACTTCGCGCGGGCCTGCTCCTTGCCGGAGGGCGCTGGTATCTCCACCAGCCGTATCCATTCTTCCAGGATGTCCGCGGCGCGGCCGTCCACCGACTGCAGAGCCTTCCTCACCTCTGGTTTCTCCAGCAGAGCTGGTTGAAACCAGCCACTCTGCGCGCACAAAGCCGAAGTACACAGCAGAAGCAGGGCGACTCCCGGTTTCCTCCTGAGCATGAGCATATGAAGAATGATACCCCGCAGCGAGCTCCGCAATCGCACCATCAACATGGAGATCGACAGTCGCGCCCTAACTCACAAAGAAGCGCAGAGGTTGCTTGAATGCGCCGCGAAGAACAAAAGCCCGCTGGTGCTGCCATTCAGCGAGATCGGATTCTTGTAGTGGAGCTAAGTCGACCTCGATAAGCGCACACTGACAGTAGGCAGGGCGAAAACTGCCGCCGGATGCGGGCGCGCAATTCCAATGAGTGGCGATCTTTACTCCACGTTTGCGACACACGCTGGGTCGCTCTCGCAGGAACCCGGGCCACTCGAGCGGGGCTGGTTTGTCATCCCTTTCTCCAACCGCGTACGCCCGTCGATCCGACGCGTCCGATTGCGACGATCAAGAGCTCTTGGGAGAGAGCGCACGATACCGCTGACGTTAAGGAGCGTTTTCACGATTTGCGCCACTCGGCGTATACGAAGATGGTGGAGGCTTGAGTACCGGAAGGTGTCATCATGGCTCGAATGGGGCACATCAGCCGGGCAATGGCGGAGCGCTATTCTCACGTGCGGATGGACGCAATGCGACAGGCCGTCGAGTCGTTGAGCCTGACGAAGGCAACCGTGGCAGCCCCGCTCCTACTTGCTAAAGAAACCGCTAAAGTCAAAGTATCTGCTGCTATTCAGTGAACACAGAAGTGTCGTGTTTTCTATGGTGGGCGCGGCAGGACTCGAACCTGCGACCTCTGCGTGTGAATTATCAGGGTGAGTTATTCGACATTGCTCACTATTGATAAATAGTGCTTCAAATACAGGGTGATGACGCCATCGCTGAGTCACACTGAGCAATTCTAAAATTCGCTTGATAACCGTGGGTAGAGCGCTTTCTTCCGTACATCTTTCCGTACATGTTCGGCATCGGGCCGGAACCGCCATTTGCAGATGTCGCAGATAGTTTGGAAACGAGACAGGTGAAGTTAGGGGTATCCAGCAACTGGTGACAGAAGTGACAAAAGGATTGCAGGATAGCGCTGGCTGGAAGCGTGAAGACACTACCGACGACGGGATTGCTTGACGTGATGAACCAAGTGCCTCATCATCGAAAGTGAAGAGTCCAGTCTGACGATGCCTTAGGTCAGGACGGATGAGCCAATCGGAAATGGCCGAATTACGAAACCCAAGGCACGAGCATTTCTGCCAGTTGGTCGCAGCAGGTCACAGCCCCGCGCAAGCATATGTTACCGCGGGCTATTCAGAAAAAACAGCCTACACTTCCGGACCGCGACTACTGAAAACGCCGGAGGTGAGTGCCCGAGTGACCGATCTACGGCAGATGGTGGCCCAGGCTGCTGTCAATCGAGCTGTGATCGACCGAGACTGGGTTCTGGCAGGGCTGCGAAACATTGCCGAGAAAGGCGCTAGTGAGAGCGCGAGAGTTCGGGCGTTGGAATTGTGTGGTAAGGAACTCGGGATGTTCGTTGATCGCAGTAACTTCCCGTTGGACACCGATCCGAGCCAGTGGACAAACGAACAAGTTGAGATCATCGCCGAGGCGCTGCTTCGCAAAGCCGCAGCCGGCGATCCAGCGAAGATGGAGGCGCTTCGGCGCCAGGCGCAGCTCGAGGCCGGCGTGGTGGTGATCGATGTGGATCCGGTACAGGCAGCTGGCTTACTAAGCTGAGT
>JBEKHQ010000082.1:0-7892 GCA_050012195.1 Bryobacteraceae bacterium
CATCTCCAATGGGGCGACATGCACACCTACTTCGAGGTTCAATTGCAAGCCCCGGGCGTCACTTCCTACGGCGCCGTGTGGGTCGGTTTTCCGGTCTTGCGGCAATGCTTCACCGACTACCTCGGATGGACCCAGACCACCAATGCTCCCGACGAGGGGGATCTCTACCGCCTCACGTTGAAGGACGGCGGCTACGTTCTCGACGGCCAGGTGCGGCAGTTCGAAGCGGAGAAGCAGGTAATTCGCGTGCGGCAGAACAACGGCAAGCTGCGCGACGAATCGATGATCGTCCGCCGCTCGGTTCACGGCCCTGTGGTTGTCGATCGCGACGGCCTGGTAGTGGCCCTGCGCGTTGCGGCGCTCGATCGCCCGCGGCTGTTCGAACAGTTCTGGAAAATGGGCCTGGCTCGCAACCTGGAACAATTTCAGGACGCCATGCGGATGCAGCAACTGCCGCTCTTCAATACGGCCTACGCCGATCGCGACGGCCACATCCTGTACGTCTATAACGCCGCGCCTCCGGTTCACGCGAAAGGCGACTATCGTTATTGGAACGGCGTCGTTCCCGGCGATAAATCGGAGTTGATCTCGGCGAGAATCCATCCCTACGAAGACCTGCCCAAGGTCATCGATCCGCCGAGCGGCTTCGTCCAGAACTGCAACGATCCGCCCTGGACCTCGGCCTATCCGATGCTGCTCGACGCGTCGAAATTCGCTCCCTATCTCGCGCCGCCTTCCGGGATCACGGCGCGCGCCCAGCGCAGTATCCGATTGCTCTCGCAACCTGGAAAAATCAGCTTCGAGGACTTGAAAAACGACAAGCTCTCGACGCGCGTCGAACTCGCGGACCACTTCGTCGACGACCTGGTGGCCCAGGCCCGCAAACTCGGTACCGGCCGCGCCAAGAAAGCCGCCGACATCCTGGAACATTGGGATCGTCAAGCCGAAACCACCAGCGACGGGACGCTGCTGTTCTATCGCTTCATGCAAAACGCCGGCGACGCCTTCCGCGCGATCGGCGGTTATGCCGTTCCCGAGAATGATCGCGAGCCGTTAACCACGCCGCGCGGTTTCGCCGATCCCCCCAAAGCGGTCGAGACGCTCGATCACACCGCTGCGGCGATCGAAGCCGAATACGGCTCGCTCCACGTTCTTTGGGGCGATGTGCTGCGTCTGCGCCGCGGTTCGCTCGACTTGCCGGGTAACGGCGCTCCCTCCATGCTAGGCGCAATCCGAACCGTGGATCCGGGCCCCTTCGTAAGCGGCAAAGCGGAGGGCGTCCACGGCGACAGCTATTTCGCCGTCATCGAGTTCTCCACTCCCGTCAAGGCCGAAGCACTGCTCGGCTACGGCAATTGGTCGCGCGTCGGATCGAAGCACGTGGAAGACCAGCTGCCATTGATGTCCAACAAGCAGATGCGCCCGGTGTGGCGAACTCGCGCCGAAATCGAAGCGCACCTCGAAAGCCGCAAGCTGTTTAGCGAAACAGCGCTCCCGCTTGCGAAAGATAATACTCGGCGATCGGCCCGAGCGAAAATGCCGGCAGGAACGTCAGCGCCGTGACCAGAAAAATTGTTCCCATCAGCATCGATCCGAACAAAAAACCGTCGGTAGGCATGGTTCCACTGCTGGCGGGCACTTGTTTTTTCCGAGCCAGGCTCCCGGCGATAGCCAGCGCCGGAACGATCATCATGAACCGCCCGATCAGCATGCCCAAACCCAACGTCAAATTGAACCACGGCGTATTGGCATTCAATCCGGCGAAGGCGCTGCCATTGGTCGCCGCCGCGCTCGCGTTGGCGTAGAAGATTTCGCTCAACCCGTGCGGTCCGGTGTTCGTCAAGTTCGCGATGGGCGATCCCGGCGGATTCCAGACGCTCGACGCCGGGAAATGCACCAGCAAACTCGCGGCGGAAAAAACCAGCATCGAGGCTGAGGTGGCGACGAACGACAGCATCACCATCTTCATTTCCTTGCCTTCGATCTTCTTGCCCAGATACTCAGGCGTACGCCCCACCATGAGACCCCCGATGAAAACCGTCACCAGAACCAGCAGTAGGATCGAGACCAGCCCGGAGCCCGTGCCTCCCAGGACCACTTCGCCAGATTTCATGTTGAACAGTTGAACCAATCCTCCCAGCGGCATGAAACTGTCGTGAGCGCTGTTCACCGCGCCGTCGCTCGAGGCCGTGCTGACCACCGAGAATAGGGCGGATTCCGCGGCGCCGAAGCGGACCTCTTTGCCTTCCATGTTGGAGCCGCTCGCGAACGCACGCAGCGCGGGATTACCGGCATTCTCGCTCCAACTGGCAATCAGACAGCCCGCGCCGAACAGCACCAGCATGACAACCAATAGTGTCCAGCCCTGCCGGGTCGCCTTAACCATCTTTCCGAACGTGTGCGTCAACGCGGCGGGAATGGCAAGGATCAGCAACATCTCCAAAAAATTCGCGAGCGGAGTCGGGTTTTCGAACGGATGCGCGGAATTCGCGTTGAAGAACCCTCCGCCGTCCGAGCTAAGCAATTTGATCGACTCCTGCGACGCCACCGGCCCCATCCCGATCTTTTGTTGAGCGCCTTCGAGCGTGGTCGCCGTCCGATACGGATGGAGATTCTGCAGAACGCCTTCCGAGCAGAGCGCGAATGCGCCAACCACCGAAAGAGGAAGCAGCACGTACACTAGCGACCTCGTCGCGTCCACCCAGAAATTGCCGATGGTTCCAGCGCTCTGCCGCGCGAATCCCCGTATCATGGCGACGGCGATCGCGATCCCGGCCGCGGCCGAAGTGAAGCTCTGGACGCACACCCCGGACATCTGGGAAAAATAGCTCAACGTGCTTTCGCCCCCATACGCCTGCCAGCTCGTATTGGTCATGAAACTTACGGCGGTATTGAAAGCCAGGTCGGGCGTCATCGGCGTCGAGCCTTCGGGCGCCAGCGCGGTCCCGAACCGTTGCGGATTGAACGGTAAGTACGCCTGCCAGCGCAGTAGCAGGTAAAAAAGCAGAAAGCCGACCAGGCTGAAAGCGATGCACGCGCCGCTGTAAGCGGTCCAGCGTTGTTCGACGTCGGGACTCACTCCGCAAGCCCGGTAAATCAGGCGCTCCAGCGGACCCAGCACCCTGGATCCGAAGGTCGGCTTGCCCTCGAACACATCCGCCATATAGGCTCCCAGCGGCTTGGTAACCAAGCAGAGCAACACCAGGAAGGCGAGCAGTTCAGCGAGACCAGTCATTCAATACGAGCATCTTCAGTCTATGTCGCGCCCCCGAGTCCGTCAATGCGGGCGCGTAAACCGCCGCGATGCGGTACACTAATGAGGTAATCTCATTTTCTCGCCCGGGATGCCGTGATTTTACCTGCCCAGCGATTATAAAGCCCGGGTTGCAAAATTACCTCCATGACCGTGCTCTCGCCCCCTACCGTTCAATCGAAGGCTAAGGAGTTCCGCGAACAGCTCCTAACTCGCGCCATGGTGGCCGATGGCGCCATGGGAACGGTGCTCTACTCCAAAGGCGTATTCATCAATCGCTGCTTCGACGAGCTGAACATTTCAACTCCCGACCTGGTGCGGGAAGTTCACGCGGAGTACGTCAAGGCCGGCGCCGAGATCATCGAAACCAACACTTTCGGCGCAACCCGCACGCGCCTGGCGGCCTTTGGGCTCTCCGAAAAGCTCAAGGACATTAACGCCGCCGGTGTGCGTCTGGCGCGGCAAGCCGCCGGGACCAGCGCTTTCGTGGCCGGCGCTATCGGCCCGCTCGGTGTGCGGATTGAGCCTCTGGGCGCCACATCCTTCGCCGAAGCCAACCAGGTTTTTCGCGAACAGGCCGAAGCGCTGCTCGAAGCCGGCGTCGATCTGCTGGTTCTCGAAACCTTCTCCGACCTGAACGAGATCCGCGAAGCCATCTTCGCCGCGCGGCAAGCGGCTGGAAACGACATGGTGATCGTCGCCCAGGTCACCATCGACGACAACGGCAACATGCCCGACGGCGCGACGCCGGAAATCTACACCAAGAAGCTCAACGAATGGCCCGCCGACGTGATCGGACTTAACTGTTCGGTCGGCCCCAAGGCCACGCTCGAGACCATCGAAAAAATGATCCAGCATTCGCGCAAGCCCATGAGCGCGATGCCGAACGCGGGTTTGCCGGCCGTAGTGGAAGGCCGCAAAATCTATTTGTGCTCGCCGGAATACATGGCGCAATATGCGCGCCGGCTGCTGTGGGCCGGAGTAAGGATCGTCGGCGGATGTTGCGGCACCACCGCCGAGCACATCAAGCTGATTCGCGCCGAGGCTCGCTCGCTGCAACCGCAGACCAAGAAACTCAGCGTTACCGTGGAAGAGCCGACGGCCAAGGCGCAGGCCTTAGCCAAGGTTCCCGTTGCCCAGAAGAGCAAGCTGGGCGCCAAGCTCGCCGCCGGAAAATTCGTCGCGTTCGTGGAGATTCTGCCGCCGCGCGGCGTGGATGCCTCCAAGGAAATCGAAGGCGCGAAGTTGTGCGCCGCGCAAGGCATCGATTGCATCAACGTGCCCGACGGCCCGCGCGCCAGCGCCCGCCTCAGCGCGCAAGTAACCTGCCAGCTCTTCCAGGCTCAGGCCCATATCGAAGCGGTGATGCACTTCTGCTGCAGGGACCGGAACATTCTCGGCATTCAGTCCGAGCTGCTGGGCTGTCACGCCGCCGGCGTCCGTAACCTGATTTGCATCACCGGCGATCCGCCGCGCATGGGCGGCTATCCGGACGCCACCGCGGTCTTCGACGTCGACGCCATCGGACTCACCAATATCGTCAACAATCTGAACCACGGCCTCGACATCGGCGGGAATCCCATGGGTTCGCAAACCGCGCTCCTGATCGGCGTGGGCGCCAACCCCGGCGCCGTAAATATGGAGGAGGAGATCCGGCGCATGGAGTGGAAAGCGCAGGCCGGCGCCGAATACATCGTCACCCAGCCGGTTTTCGATCTCGATTTGCTGGAGCAGTTTCTGAAACGCACCGAGCACCTGAAGCTTCCGGTGATTTGCGGCATCTGGCCGCTCACCAGCTATCGCAACGCCGAGTTCATGGTCAACGAGCTGCGCGTGCCCGTTCCCGAGCGTTTCATGACGCGCATGCTGCACGCCGACAACGCCGAGAACGCGCGGCAAGAAGGCGTTGCGATTGGAAGAGAAATGGTCGAGCGAGTGCGGGGCATGGTCGCGGGTGTGCAGCTCAGCGCTCCTCTGCGGCGCTACTCCATGGCGCTCGAAGTCGCCGAGGCGATCGGATCAAGGGATTGAGAATTGGCAACTGACCTCATCGAAATTCAAATGGATCAACCGCTGCCGGAGGCGATTGAGCGCGCCGCCGCGCATATCCGCCGCGGCGACGTCGTGGCCATTCCCACCGAAGCCCTGTATATGCTGGTGGCCGATCCGTTGAACCTCAACGCCGTGGGCCGCGTATTTGCCGCCAAAGGCCGCGAGATCCACCGTTCGCTGCCGTTGCTGGTGAGCGGCGTCTTCATGGCCGAGGAGTTGGCCCGGGAGTTGTCCAGCCGCTTCCATCTGCTCGCCCGCCACTTCTGGCCCGGCCCGCTGACCGTTATCGTCCCGGCTTCGGCGAAGGTTCCTCTCAAGGTGACTGGAAATACCGGCCGGCTGGCGTTGCGGCAATCGCGATCGCGCGTTGCGCAGGCATTGCTCGACTGGCTGGATCAACCCTTGATCGCAACCAGCGCCAACATCTCTGGCCAGCCCACCTGCCACAGTGGTATCGAGGTGTTTGGAATGATGGACGGCCGCGTCGACCTGGTTCTCGACGCCGGATCCTGCACCGGCGCCGGCGCCACCACCGTCGACATCACCGAACCCGAGTGGAAGGTGATCCGGGAGGGCGCGATTGCCGAAAAGGAAATCGCGGAATGCCTGAAGCGCCCCAGCTCCTAAGCCGGAAGCTGACCGAGACTGCACCACGGTGGTGGACCGCGAGTAAGATAAGAGCATGCCGACGCGAACAGAAACGAAGCGCGCTTCTAGAGCAAAAGCCGTCCGGCAGAGCGTGACGATTCCTGCCCCGCTTGCGGCTGACGTGCGCCGGGTGGCGAAGGAGCGCCACATTACTATGAGCCGCGCGCTAGTGACGCTAGCCGAGCGCGGAGTGCGGGCAGAGCTGGAGTCGAAAAAAAATCTAAACGCCGCTTACAAGCGGTTCATGAACGAGCAGGAGCCCGCCCGCAAGAACGAAGCCGGCAAAGATCTGGTCCGCGCGATCTTCGGGAAAGAGGCGATTGCCGAAGATTCAATTCTCTGACCTGCCGCGCGGCCTGTGGCAGCACCTGCTTGAGCGCGTTCAGGAGCGGGAGATCTCGCTCGCCGATCTGACGAGGCTACAGGCATGGGTGAAATCCCAGCCGTCCGCACCGGCCAGCGACTGGTACAAGGATTTCGGCTCGGTCAAACTCTGTGGCTCGGGCAAGTATCCGCGGACAGTTCTCGCGAGAAGTATGACGGCGTTCGGCCAGGAGATCGAGTAAGCGATATTGGCGGAATCGTTCGCGCGCGAACCGGAGCTTCGAATGTAAGTTGGGGCGACCGAACTTAGCTCCATCTGTGGATGGGCTTGCTATCGATTCGGTTGAGCGCGGTCATCGGCGGCGACGCGAGCCGCAAGAACCGATCTCGCGGCGGCGAGTCGCAGCTACTGGGCAGCGATTGGAGCGAGCTGGAAAAACGCGTCCTCACGTTCCGGAGTTCGTTTCGAAGTCCGTAAGTTCAGCCGCAACGCCTGAGTCAAGGAACGCGTCGCGAGGACGAGCGCTCTGTTGCGCAACGCGTCGGGGAACTCTCTAATCACGATGTCGCCGAAGTGTCCGATCTTGCGCCGGAATCTCGCGTTCGTGCGCTGGAAGGGGGACGTCAATGGCAATCCCGTCGCTGATCTGGACAAGAGCGACCCGGCGCTCTCGCACATGAGCGAGGCGCTGGATTGCGAGGTCAGGGTTCTGCTGCAAGGGCGGCAGGGTTACGGCGACGTTCTAGTCGAAGTAATTGTGTAAAATGGATTTAAAAGGACGTGACTAATGGAAGTAATCGGAATACTGGTTGATAAAGAGGGATGGCAGAAGGAATTTCACAGCTTCGATTTCGGCAGAAGTTTCGACGCGCATGGCGGTTCCGGCCCGACTGTGGCGCTCGATTTTCGCTGTTACACGGGCGTTAGCTCGATCGAGGCTTCCGAAAGAGGGATGCGCGTCTACGTGTCGGCCGACAGGGCCGTCGAGATGGCCGAGTGCCTGTTGCACCGGGCCGACATTTCGCGGCAGCATTTCGAGAACGGCTACCATCGCGAGGGCCGTTTCGAGGGGTGGTCCAGGGAGGAGCACGTCGTGAATTCGCTGAAGCCGATCCTGGAGAGGCTGTGAGCTAAGGGAGTGCTCTGAGAATGTCGATTTTCGTGGCTGAGTTGTTGCCGGACGGAATCGTCTTTGCTGCCGACAAGAATCTCACGCTCACATTTGTCGATCCCGCTGGGGCGCAGTTGGGCGGCGTGCAGGAGATTGGCTCCAAGGTGCTTCGTTGGCCTCATGCAAAGGGGCTACTCGGTTATGTCGGGCTTGCCGACGTCGGAAGTCAGAGCATGCACGACTGGTTGTACGACTTCATTGGTGACCACATCGGTTTCACTGATCCAGCACCTGTGGCGGCTGATCTAAGGAACCGCTTGCAGTCTGAAATTGGCCATGCGGACAGAGCAATCGTTCAGTTTGGCGCTTACGCGATGAGGCAGGGCTGCATCATTCCCGAATACTGGTCCATAACAAACGTCCCCGGACTAGACCAGGATGGCTACCTTCCCCCTTCTGATACGTTCATCGCATCCGAGCGGCTCTCGGGCGTGCATTTGAGA
>JBEKHQ010000083.1:0-7850 GCA_050012195.1 Bryobacteraceae bacterium
GGGCGAGACGCGCAGCTTGGTGCGGGCGTACTGTCCCGAGCCGCCGGTCTGCGTCGTGGGTGTGTAGTCGTACTCGGCCGTCGACCGAATTGTCTCGCGGTAAGCCACCTGCGGCTTTCCGACGTTGGCGCCCACGTTAAACTCGCGCTGCATCCGATCCACGATGATCTCCAGATGCAACTCGCCCATGCCGGCCAAAATGGTCTGTCCGGTATCGGGGTCGGTAGAAACCCGCAAAGTCGGATCTTCCTGGACCAGTTTCTGGATCGCCATCCCTAGCTTTTCCTGATCGACCTTGGTCTTCGGTTCGATGGCCAGCTGGATAACGGGCTCGGGGAAATCGATCGACTCGAGCAGTATGGGGTGCTTCTCGTCGCAAATGGTGTCGCCTGTGGAAACGTTTTTCAATACCGCCGCACAAATGTCGCCAGCCAGAATCTCCTGAATATCCTCGCGCTTGTTGGCGTGCATCTTCACCAGCCGCCCGACGCGTTCCTTGCGATTTTTCGCGACGTTGAACACGGATTCACCCGCGCCCAAACGGCCCGAATAGACCCGGATGTAGGCCAGTTGCCCGACGAACGGGTCGGTCATGATCTTGAAAACGAGCGCGGAAAACGGCGCATCGTCGGTGGTCGGGCGAGTCTCGGTGACTTCCGGATTGTCGGGCAACAGGCCCTGAACCGGCGGAATGTCCACCGGCGACGGCAAATAGTCCACCACCGCGTCCAACAGATTTTGCACGCCCTTGTTCTTAAACGAAGATCCGCAAATGACCGGGAAAATCTTTTGCGTGATGGTCGCCTTCCGAATGCCTTCCATCAGCTCGGCCTCCGAAATCGGAGTGCCTTCTACGAACTTGGCGAACAGGTGATCGTCGGACTCGGCTACCGCCTCGATCATCTGCTCGCGATACGATTTGGCCTGCTCCAGCAAGTCGGGACTGATCTCGCCTTCATCGAACTCGGCGCCCAGCGTTTCATCGCGCCACACGCGCGCTTTCATCGAGACCAGGTCGATGATTCCCTTGAACTGGTCCTCGGCTCCGATGGGGATCTGGATGGCCACCGGCCGGCACTTCAAGCGATCGACGATGGTATCGATGGAGTGCTGGAAGTCGGCGCCCACGCGATCCATTTTGTTGATGAAGCAAATGCGCGGCACGCCATATTTATCGGCTTGGCGCCATACCGTCTCCGATTGCGGCTGCACGCCCGCCACGGCGTCGAACACTGCCACCGCGCCGTCCAGCACGCGCAGGCTGCGCTCCACTTCGGCCGTGAAGTCGACGTGGCCAGGAGTGTCGATGATGTTGATGGTGAAGTCGCGCCATTGGCAGGCGGTGGCGGCCGAAGTGATGGTGATGCCGCGCTCCTGCTCCTGCTCCATCCAATCCATGATGGCCGTGCCTTCGTGCACTTCGCCGATCTTGTGGGTACGCCCGGTGTAGTAAAGGATGCGTTCCGTGGTGGTGGTCTTACCGGCATCAATATGGGCCATGATGCCGATATTTCTCATCTTATTGATCGGTACGGTACGAGCCATAGAACACCTAAAACTAAACCAGAGCCACTACCACCGGTAGTGCGCGAAGGCTTTATTCGCCTCCGCCATTCGATGCACATCATCCTTTTTCTTAATCGCTCCGCCGCGCAGGTTGGCAGCGTCGTTCAATTCGTTCGCCAGTTTCTCCGGCATGCCCTTCTCGGGCCGCGACCGGGCGTTCTGCAAAATCCACCGGATCGCCAGGCTGGTGCGCCGGTTCTGCGAAACCTCCACCGGAACCTGATAGTTCGCGCCACCCACGCGCCGGGTCTTCACTTCCAGCAGCGGTTTGGCGTTTTCCACCGCTTTCTTGAAAAGCTTTAATGGATCGTCCGCCGTGCGCTCCTTGATCTTGTCCATCGCGCCGTAAAAGATCCCCTGGGAAGTATTCTTCTTGCCATCCCACATCATCGAGTTAATGAACTTCTCGGCCAGTGTCGAGTTGTAAACCGGGTCCGGCAAAATCTCGCGCGGCTCTGGTCTGCGTCTGCGTGGCATACTCTATTTCGCCGGTCCTTTCGGCCGTTTGGCTCCGTATTTCGACCTTCCCTGTTTGCGGTCCGCGACACCGGCGGCGTCCAACGTGCCGCGCACAATGTGATAGCGAACGCCCGGCAGATCCTTCACGCGTCCGCCGCGGATCAGCACGATGGAGTGCTCTTGAAGATTGTGGCCGACGCCGGGAATATAGGTGGTGACTTCGATTCCGTTCGTTAATCGCACGCGAGCCACCTTGCGCAACGCGGAATTCGGCTTCTTGGGCGTGGTGGTGTACACGCGCGTGCAAACGCCGCGTTTCTGCGGACACGCTTGCAGCGCTGGACTGGCCGTCTTATACCGGGGTGGCCGTCGCCCGTTTCGCACGAGTTGATTAAACGTCGGCACGAGTCTCCTCTCAACACGTTTTCTTGGTTTGTTGCACAACGGCAGGCTAAAAGCCAAACCGCGAAAAAACTAAATCCGCAAATCTGCGAGGGTACTTACTGTGGACTAGCCCATATCCCGAACGGCTCAAACTCCGTTCAGAACCTCGGGGCCGACCCCCGGACGGACTCTCTACCAAAGAGAGGGGTAACCGGGAGCAGAAGACACAACTCGCTGAACCTTTTCAAGAATACAGGAACAGGGTTTGGGTTGTCAAATGCTCGGGCGAGCTCAATTTGAGCCGCTACTGGCTGGTAACCGGCCTTACGCTCCGGCTTTCTTGGATAGCTGCTCCTCCGCTTTCTCGACACTTTCAAAGCTCGGAACCAAGCCATCCACGTGCGTGACTCTAAATAATGTACGGATTCGATCCTGCGATCCCGCGATCGCGAACCCGCGGCCGTTACGCTGGCAGGATGCGTAGACGCCCAGCAACGCCCCTAGACCGGCCGAATCCATGTATGGCACTTCCGCCAAGTCGATGACAGTCGGGGAATCGTTTTCGGCGCGCACCAAGTCCTGAAATTCAAAAAGTGAACTTAGAGTGAGCGGGCCGAGCAATCGAAAGACGCGCACTCCGGAGGCGCCTTTGGTTACTTCTATCTTCAGTTCTTCCATGGATGGGTCCGTGTTCGCCGAGACTATCACGCGTCTGCTACAAATAGATTACATTATTGTGAATACGCCGTGAAGAACCTTGCGGAGGGGCGACGTGGACTCGTCCATCCCCTGACCGTTTCTAGTTACAGGTAAGCTCCTCGTGTATTCAAGGCTCGTTTGCTTGTGGGCTTGGCTAGTCTGGTATTTTGCGGGCGACGCATCACGGGCCTCCTCGCGGAAGCTCCGTGACAGTTGGTCCACCTGGCTCGCTATCGCCGTGGGCATCATTTATTGATACTCAGTCGCATTAACAGCCGCACCCGTTGGTACGTTGGTTAAAGGAGGTGGCCGTGAAAAAAATCCGTTATGCGGTGGTCGGGCTGGGTCATATCAGTCAGAAAGCCCTGCTTCCCGCCTTCAAAAATGCGAAGGACAGTCAGTTGACCGCCATCGTTTCCGGTGACGCCGTTAAGCGCACGAAGATTGCCCGCCTGTATGGACTCGATCCGAAGTCCACTTATTCTTACGAGGGCTTTGAGGAATGCCTGAGGAGCGGAAATGTGGATGCCGTCTACCTCGGCGTTCCAAATTATTTGCATTGCGAATACACGCTTCGGGCAGCGCGCGCCGGCGTTCACGTGCTCTGCGAGAAACCCATGGCTGTCACTGTAAAGGAATGCCGTAAGATGATCGACGCGTGCGAAAAAGCGGGCACGAATCTCATGGTCGCTTACCGGCTCCACTTTGCCGAAGCCAATCTTGAGGCCATTCGCATTGCTTCCGAACACCAACTCGGGGATCTTCGAATCTTTGCGTCGGTCTTCTCCCTACAAGTGGCCCCTGGCAACACGCGCATCACTGAGCCGGAATCGCGCGGCGGCGGCGGCATTTATGACATCGGCATCTATTGCATAAACACGGCGCGTTCCCTATTCCGCGACGAGCCCATCGAAGTGATAGCGACTTCTCTCAACGATGGCGATCCTCGTTTTCGCAAAGTCCCCGAAATGACTTCCGTGACTCTGCGTTTTCCCGGCGATCGGCTGGCCACGTTTGTATCGAGCCTGGGCGCGCAGCCCACTTCAGAGTATTCTCTGATCGGAACTAACGGGCGGTTACGATTGTCTCCGGCTTACGACTATAAGAAACCGCTGGCTTACGAACTGGTGGTCGGCGACAAACCACCCCGTCATAAAAAGTTCCGTACGCGGGATCAGTTCGCCGCGGAGCTCGATTACTTCTCCCAATGCATACTCAAAGGCTCGAAACCAGAGCCGTCCGGCGAGGAAGGGCTGGCGGACATTCTTGTCGTGGACGCCGTGTTGAAATCGGCGCGACTGCATAAATGGGTTCCAATCGAACCGCGGGAGACCAGCGTGTCCTAGTTGCCCGTCTTGTTTAGGAACGTCCCCTTCTCCAGATCCTCGAAGGCCGCGCGAAGCTCCTGCTGCGTGTTCATCACGATCGGACCGTACCAGGCCACCGGCTCCTGAAGGGGCTTGCCGGAGACCAGAAGGAATCGAATCCCATCCTCCCCGGCCTGCACTTCCAATTCGTCCCCGCGGTCAAAAAGCACGAGTGAACGATTGTCCGCGTCCGCCGGCGGCGTGGTGTCCAACCATTTGACGCCTTCGGTGGGTACGGCCAGTGGTCCGGAAGCGTTGCAGAACTTTCCCTTTCCGCCGAACACGTAGGCGAAGGCGTGGCGAGTCGTTTCAATCGGCAGCACCTTTCTGCGTCCCGCCGGCACCGAAACGTCCAGGTAAATCGGATCTGCCGCGATGCCGTCCACCGGCCCCTTTTTACCCCAGAAACTCCCGCACACAACGCGGACATGTGTGCCGTCATCGTCGGTTATATCGGGGATGTCAGGCGACTTGACCTCCTGGTAGCGCGGAGGAGTCATCTTGAGCGCCGAAGGAAGATTAGCCCACAGCTGAAACCCGTGCATACGGCCCGCGTCATCGCCCTTGGGCATCTCCTGATGAATGATGCCGCTCCCCGCCGTCATCCACTGGATGTCGCCCGCGCCGATGGTTCCCCGGTTTCCCATGCTGTCGCCGTGATCGACGGTGCCCGCCAAGACGTAAGTGATCGTCTCAATCCCGCGGTGGGGGTGCCATGGAAAGCCCGCCAGATAATCGTCTGGAACATCGTTGCGGAAATCGTCGAGCAGCAGGAATGGATCGAAGTCCTTGGTGTTGCCGAAGCCGAATGCGCGGCGCAGATGCACGCCTGCGCCTTCGATGGTGGGCTTCGATTTGACGACACGGCTCACGGGACGTAGTGACATTGAATCTCCTATTTCAACCAAAGAATTTGATTCGCTTCCAGCGGCACCCCCGCGGTTGGATGATGCGGGATCACACGAGGCGTAAAGTCGCTGGGGGGACGATTGCCCTCAACGCTCGCGGTATATAGAAATCCGTCGGCCGGCAACGGGGCGCCACGATCCATCTCCTTCCGCATGGGCGCTTCGCCATTCAGCCCATTCGCGAACAGCTCCACGCGGAGAACGTCCGGATCCAACCCTCCCAGATAAACCGGGACCTCGAAGTGCGCGGCGCCGTTTTTCGATTCCACCTTGAGAGCACCGAAGGCAACGCGATGCCAATCTCCGGCCAGCTTTTGCTGCCATGCCAGCACCTCGCTACCGAGTTTGCCTCCCTGGTCGGCCCGCGCGCCATACGCGACCGCCGCTGGAATATAGTGCTCTTCGGTGTACTGGCGGACGGCGCGATTGGCGGAATACTCCGGTGTGAGTCGGGCCATGCACTCGCGGATGCGAGCCACCCACTTGGCCGGAATCCCCGCCTCGTTGCGCTCATAGAATTCCGGGATAACGTGCTCTTCTAGAAGACCGTAAACGGCCTCTGCTTCCGCGGCGTCCCATGCCGGATCGTCGCCGTGCTCGCGTCCATCGCCAATAGCCCAACCCACATCGGGCGCATACGCCTCCGCCCACCATCCGTCGGTCTCCGAGAGGTTCAATCCGCCGTTTACCAATACCTTCATTCCGCTGGTGCCGCTGGCTTCCCAAGGCCTGCGCGGCGTGTTGATCCACACGTCCACGCCTCCTACCATTTGCGATGTCAGAAGCATGTCGTAATCGCTCAGAAACACGACCGAAGAGTGCACTCCCGATCGATGAATGAAGTCGCTCCACTGTCGAATCATCGCCTGCCCGTCTGCATCTTTTGGGTGCGCCTTGCCGGCCAGGACGATTTGTACGGGCCGCTGCCGGTTCCCGAGAATCCGCGTCAGCCGATCCGGATCGTGAAGCAACAGGTTGGGGCGTTTGTAGGTGGCGAAACGCCGGGCAAATCCAAGCGTGAGCGCGTTGGGATCGAAAGTACCGGCCGCTTCGGCGATCTCGGACGCCGATCCGCCTTGAATCGCAATCTGCCGCGAATAGCGAGACCGAATATACGTGATCAGCGATTGTCGCGCCGCCGTCCGCATGTTCCAGATGGTTGCGTCGGCGGTCCCGCGGACTTGCCCCTCCATGCCTTCCTGATTCCCTTGCCAACAGTCGTGCCCGCACACATCCTTCCACATTTGCCGGGCCTCATTGGAATCCCAGGTGGGGACGTGTATTCCGTTAGTGACGTGGCCAACCGGCACTTCCTCGGTCGGCCAGCGCGGAAACAGAGGTTCGAAGAGAGCGCGGCTAACAACGCCATGCAGGCGGCTCACGCCATTGACGGCGCCGCTTCCGCGGATGGCGAGATAGGCCATGTTGAACGGCTCTGCTTGGTCGGCGGGATTACGGCGTCCTAGCGCCATCAAATCCTCGAAATCGATTCCCAGCCGCTCGGCGCAATACCGCTCGAAGTGAGTCCGCATGAGGTCCACTGGGAATCGGTCGAAGCCCGCCTCAACAGGCGTGTGCGTGGTGAACAGGTTTCCCGCTCGCGTGACCGCCAGCGCCACGGGGAAAACTCTGCCCGCATCATCCCTATAACTCGCCGCGCGCTCCAACACTGCGAACGCCGCGTGTCCCTCGTTGAGATGGCACACTTGGGGGTGAATCCCCAGCGCCCTCAGCAAACGCCATCCGCCTATTCCAAGCACGTGCTCCTGCCTCAGCCGCAGTTCCAGTCCCCCCCCGTAGAGTTCGCTCGTGATGCCCCGATATTCCGGAACATTCGCGGGATCGTTGGTGTCCAAGAGGAACAGCTTGGTCCGGCCCACCTGCACTTCCCATACGCGGACCCAGAGATCGATGCCCGGAAACGGTACGGTCAGCCGCAGCCAGTCCCCGTTCCCGTCTCGGACGGGCCGCACCGGGAGCTGGCCGGGATCGTTGAACGGGTACAGGGCGCGCTGCGCGCCGTCTCGATCCAGCTCCTGGCGAAAGTAGCCTTGCGAGTAGAGCAAGCCCACTCCGACCACCGGCACTCCCAGATCGTTCGCCGCCTTCAGTTGATCCCCGGCGACGTTTCCCAGTCCGCCCGAATAGATTGGCAACGCTTCGCTCAACATGTACTCCATGCTGAAGTAGGCGACCGACGTCAGCGGCGAATTCGGATGAGCCTGCTGGAACCAGCGCTGCGTTTCGTTCTCCGCCGAGCGGGCGCGCACGATCTCGTCCAGGATCGCGCGAAACGCGGGAGCGGAGGTGATTCTTTTCAGATTTTGACCGGAGACCGTCTGCAGCACCGCCCAGGGGTTGTGCGTTCGCTCCCAAAGTTCCGGATTGAGTTGGCGCCAGAGCTGTTCAGCGGCGTGGCTCAAGGTCAAATCCACGTCCAAAGCCAGTTGAACCAGGATATCTTCGC
>JBEKHQ010000084.1:0-7850 GCA_050012195.1 Bryobacteraceae bacterium
CAAAGCGGGCCTCGGGGTCGCTCGAATCCAGATAGATGACGCCCAACACGCGGTCGAACACCTCGAGCGGAACCGCCAGCACGCTGCGAATATGCCGGGAAACCACGCTGGCGGTGTCGGAGAACGCCTGGGTCGCGGACAAGTCGTTGCACAGTACCGCAACGCCTTCGGAAAGAACCTGGGAAACGATGGTCCGGCTTACCTGCACGGTCTGGTTTGGACCGCCGCCGCGGTCCCACCCGAAGACGGAACTGTAATCGTCGGCGTTCTGGTCGCACAGCAGGATGGCGGCGCGGTCGGCGGGCGCGACTTCGAACACCAGCTCGAGCACCTGCTTCTGCAACGCCGCCAGCCCTCGAACCGAGCTTACCGTCTTGCTGATTTTCAGCAGCGCGTTCAGATCGCGAACCATGCGCCCGGTCGGCTGGATTTTATCCAGATCGCGCAGGTAGCGGGCGTCCTGCTTGCGGAGAATAATGGTCGACCCGGCGCCCGTGTCGGTCTTGTCAAATTCGACCGAACTGGAATCGTTGGCCGTCTCCGATTCGGGCAGCACGAAGACGAACAGCGAATTCCCTACCTTGATTTCGTCCCCCGATTCGAGGATTCGCTCGGTTACCGGGACGCCGTTCACGAACGTGCTGTTGCGGCTGTTGAGATCTTGGATGCGAAACCGGTCCGAATCGCGCCGGATCAGGCAGTGCCGCCGCGAAACGGAAGCGTCTAACAGCGCGACTAGATTCGTGGGCTCACGCCCAATGGAGACCTCGTCCGACGACAAGGGGATGCTGCTGCCCTTGAGCGGGCCGGCTATGGCTTCGAGTTCGGCCGTCTCGAGCATTCCGTTCGGTACGAGTATAGCGGATCATCCCCCGTTTCGCGCCTCCCGATCGGGGCTATTTCCGCGGGACCGAACTAGAACTGGAATCGAGAGCTTACTAAGGGAAATACCCTATCCGCCGGGATAGGGCCTCTATCCGAAAAGATAGGAGAAACACCTGATGCCGGCGCTAAGGCGATGCCGGGCCGAGCCACGTCCGAACGAGTTATGTCTCTAAGTATCATGAACTTGCATTTACTTAGTACAGCCGGGGTAAAGGCCTTAGTACGCTTGGCATTGCAGTTGCAAATCTAGGGTGCGTCAGTGGAAATAGAAATTCAAGGAGGGACCTCACAATGAAGACCAAGACGAATGTTAAAGCCGGCAACGCCCTTTGGGGCAGCTAGTCCGAGCTAGCAATATTCCTAGTCATCTTGACGGATCGCTTACGGCGTGAAGTTCGGAAGACTCGGCAAGACGGATTTAGAAACCGTGGCTTCGTTTTCGATCGAGGTCACGGTTTTTGTATTCTAAAAAGCGCAGCCAAGCCGCGCCTGCTCCATCTTTGCCGGGCGGATTTGCAATTCTAGGACTATCATGCGAGAGTTGGCGCAGGATCTGCGCTACGGATTCCGCAGCTTTTTCCGAACCCCGGTCGCAACCGCTGTCGCTCTGGTCGCGCTCACTCTAGGAATCGGGGCCAATAGCGCGATTTTCAATGTCATCAATGCCGTTCTGCTTCGTCCGTTGCCTTACAAAGACGCGTCGAACTTGTTCGTGGTCTGGAACACCCAACTGAACAAGGGCATGCGGAAAGAGTTTGTCTCGCCGCTCGATTACCGTGATTTCATTCAGCAGAACCAAGTCTTCGACCGGATAGGTGTCTTTCGCACACAACCTGCCGTGTGGGCGGCCGGCGAATTGCCGGAGCACGTCCAAACCGCCAGGGTTTCGCCTAGCGTCTTCGAAGTCCTCAGGGCGAAGACGTCGGATGGACGATGGTTCGCCCCCGACGAAGATCAGCCCTCCAAGAATGCGGTGGCGATCTTGAGCGATGGATTTTGGCGCCGTCACTTTGGCGGGAGCGGGAGTGTTCTAGGATCGCCCATCGTGCTAGACGGGAAAAGCTATACGATTGTCGGAATCGCGCCGGCGGGATTCAGCCTGATCGACAACCCTTCGGAGATCTGGATCCCTTACACCCCCGAACCTGACGAGTTGGCGCCGGACAAGAGGGGCTACCGGTCGCTGACCGTACTGGCGCACCTGCGGCCGGGGGTCAGCCGAAATCAGGCTCGGATCGAAGCGCAGGCGATCGCCTTGCGGATCGCGGAAGCAAACCCGGACGCTAATGCCGGCCGCAGCGTCGAACTGGTTCCGTTGCGGGAACAAATCGCGGGGGATGTCGGCCCCACACTGTGGACCTTGTTCGGAGCCGTGACCTTCGTGCTGCTGATCGCATGCGCCAACGTGGCGAACCTGCTGCTGGCGCGCGCCGGCGCCAGAGAGAAGGAGATCGCGGTGCGCGCGTCGCTGGGGGCGAACCCGGCCCGGCTTATTCGCCAGCTGCTTACCGAGAGCGTGCTGCTCTCGCTGATCGGCGGGCTGTTGGGGCTGGGGCTGGCGTATTGGGCCACTTCCGTCCTGGTCAAACTGGCGCCGGTGGATCTTCCGCGCGCCGGAGAAATTTCGCTGGACTGGCGGGTGCTCGCGTTCACGCTGTCCGTATCGATCCTCACCGGTCTTCTGTTCGGGCTCGCCCCGGCGCTGGGGAGCGTCCGGGTTGACTTGAACTCCGTACTGAAGACGAGCGGAAGAAGCACTACCGGGCATCGTGGCCGCGGCCGCGTGCGCGACATACTGGTGGTCTCGGAAGTTGCCGCGTGTGTGGTGTTGCTCAGCGGAGCCGGTCTCTTGATTCGTAGTTTCTCGCGTTTAGCGGACGTGAACCCGGGGTTTCGGGCGGATCACGTCCTGACCATGCAGATCTCGCTGGCTGAGGCACGTTATCAGGGACTCAAAGTCGGCTTGTTCTACCAGCAGCTTCTCGATCGCGTCACGGCTTTGCCGGGCGTGCAGGCGGCGGGAGTTTGCCAGCATCTGCCTTTGAGCGGTCGGGATGTCAGTTTGAATTTTCAAATCGAGGGCCAGGCGCGGACCAGCGCCGCGGATCAGCCTCGGGCCAAGCTTAGGGCCGCCAGCGCCGAGTACTTCGCCGCGCTCGGCATCCCGCTGCTCAAGGGCCGGCTCTTCGATCGTTCGGACGGCGCGCAAACTCCGAAGGTGGTGATTATCAATCAACTGGCGGCCGAGCGCTACTGGCCCAATCAAGATCCGGTCGGGAGGCGCATCCTCTCCGGCGTCGACGAGACCCAATGGTCCACCGTAGTCGGAGTAGTGGGCAACGTCAAGCACGCTGGCCTGGACACCGAAACCACTCCGGAAACTTATTACCACTATTTGCAACTCCCACCGGCAGTCATGAACTACGCGGAAGCGACCATGGCGCTGGCGATCCGAACCACTGCCGATCCTGCGTTGATGACTTCGGCGGTGCGCAATCAAGTGCAGCAGCTCGATCCAGACCTGCCGGTTTTCAACGTCAAGACCATGCAGGCGGTGCTGCAAGGATCGGTCGCTCAGCCCCGCTTCCGTACTCTCTTGTTGACCGTGTTCGCCGGCCTCGCTTTGTGGCTTGCGGCCCTGGGGCTTTATGGCGTGATGGCATACGCAGTTACTCAGCGCACCAACGAACTGGGAGTGCGCACTGCGCTCGGCGCACAAACCGGCCATATCCTCAAGCTGATCGTTGGGCGCGGGATGCAGCTCGCGGCAACCGGAATGGTTATCGGATTAGCGCTCGCTCTGATCGGTGCCAGACTCATCGCGGGTCTACTGTTCGGCGTCAGCGCCATGGATCCGTTGACTTTCGCCGCAACTTGCCTGGTGGTCTTGGCCGTAGCGCTAGTCGCCAGCCTGTTACCTGCCTTGAGAGCGATCAAGGTCGATCCAGTGACCGCTCTGCGAGCCGACTGAGCCGCCGCGAACACCTTAGATAGCCCCGTAACTTCCCATCCTGAAGGCAAATAGCCGCATAAAGGTCCTTAGCGGGACGGCCGATGAAATAAACGTCCGCGGAATTGGCCGCCCGGTCCATTAGAGTTTGTTCGAACCAGTAACCATTTCGGAGGAAACCGCAAGAGGATACATCTCTTGTCCGTAGGAATTAGCCGGAAGCCACGGGCCCGCGTTGATCGGAGCACCGAGGAATAACTAAAG
Source organism: Bryobacteraceae bacterium (assembly GCA_050012195.1). Taxonomy (GTDB): domain Bacteria; phylum Acidobacteriota; class Terriglobia; order Bryobacterales; family Bryobacteraceae; genus Palsa-89. The sequence continues at coordinate 4,100 of JBEKHQ010000084.1, forward strand.
TGGAAGATCCACAACCGAAGAGAACGCCGGTCCGAGCCAGCGTGTTCTTGACCGTCTTCGACCTCGCCACGCTGCTGGCGGTAGTGCTCACCTTCCGCACCTGGACTCCCGAACTGCCGCCGCGGTTCATGATCTATGCGGTCCTTGCCGTGCTGTGCTCCCGCATGAATGTTCCGTTTCCCGGGGTGCGAGGGCACCTTTCGGTAAACTACGTCCTGAGCATGCTCGGGCTGCTCGAGCTCCAAGTGCCCGAAGCGCTACTGGTCGCGATTCTGGGCACGGCGGCGCAAACTTACTGGCAGGAAAAAAGCCGCGGCAAAACCGTCAAGTTGAAATATCTCTTTTTCAACACTGCCTACATCAGTATGGCGCTGCTCTCCGCTGCTTGGATCTTTCGCCAGCCCTGGCTTCTTACTTCGCCGGTCGGCGAATTGCTGCGCCTCACGCTGGCAGGCATAGTGTACTTCGTGGTCAACACCATCGCACTTTCGAGCGCCATCGCGCTCTCCGAAGGACGCAGCATGGTGACCGTGTGGAAGGGTCTGTGCAACTGGCTATTCCTGTACTATCTTGTGGGCGTATCGATCGCCGAGATCGTACACATGGCGACCCTGCGGCTGGGATGGACGTTCACCCTGGCGTTGCTGCCGCTGCTTTACGTCGTTTACCGATCGTTCCGGTTGTATTTCGCAAAGCTCGAACAAGAGAAAGCTCACGCGCAAAACATGGCGTCGCTGCACCTGAGAACCATCGAGGCGCTGGCCATGGCCATCGAAGCCAAGGATGAGTGCACGGGCGAGCATCTGCGCCGCGTCCAGGTTTACTCGCTGGAACTGGCGAAACACTTGGGCCTGGACGAGGGGTCGATCCATGCGTTGCAGGCGGCGTCCATCCTGCACGACATCGGCAAGCTCGCGGTACCGGACTACATCATTTCGAAGCCGGGCAAGCTGACGCCGGAAGAGTTCGACAAGATGAAGATCCACACCATCGTAGGCGCGGAGATTCTGGAACAAGTGTCGTTCCCTTATCCGGTTTCACCGATCGTTCGTTCGCATCACGAGAAGTGGGATGGCAGCGGTTATCCGGACGGTCTCCACGGCGAGGAAATCCCGATCGGCGCTCGAATTTTGTCCGCGGTCGACTGTCTGGATGCGCTGGCTAGCGACCGCCAATACCGCAGGGCGCTTCCACTCGACGAGGCCATGAACTATGTCTCGTCGATGGCCAGCAAGCATTTCGATCCGAAGGTAATCGAGCTGCTCCAGCAGCACTATCGCGATTTCGAGAAGATCGCTCAAAGCATGCCCGTGAACACCAGCCGCCTGAGAAGGGATATCGTAGTGAGCCGCGGCGACGCTCCCGACGCCGGTTACGAGAGCAATACCGCGGCGGCGGATCCGACGCCGGAGCGGGCCCAGAACCGCGCCGCCTCGGTCGCCTTCGCGCTCCAGGAGATGCAGGCCGTGATGGACCTGACCGAGGTCCTGGGCGGGACGCTGCGGCCGGAGGAAATTCTGTCGGTTCTGGCGCACAGACTGAAACAAGTGGCGCCTTACGATTGCGTAGCGTTCTATGTCCGCCGCGGCGACGTTTTGAAGCCCACTTTCGTCAGCGGAGACAATAGCCGCGTCTTCGCATCGCTCGAAATTCCGGTCGGCCAGGGGCTGTCGGGCTGGGTAGTGGAGACCGGCAAGCCGATCGTGAACGGGAATCCTTCAGTCGAACCTGGATATCTGAACGATCCGAGCAAGTTCAGCCTGCTGAACTCGGCTTTGTCGATTCCCCTGTCGCTCGACACCGATCACAAATTGGGCGCCCTCACGTTGTATAAGGCGGAGCGAGACGCCTACAATTCGGACCACCTGCGAGTATTATCGGCCATCAGCGGCAGGATCGCGCAAGCCGTCGACAACGCCGCCAGAGTACACCCGAAACCGCTGGAAACGGGCACGGACGATCTGACCGGACTGCCCAACGCCGAATCGCTCAATGTCTACCTGCAAAAAGAGCTCGCCCGTTGCACGCTCGAAGGCAAGCGATTGGCTGTTCTGGCTTGCGGCGTGGACGGTCTCAAGCACATCGACGAATCCTTCGGACATCAGACCAGCAACGAATTCCTGAAGCGGGTAGCGGCCATCCTGCGGAACAACTGCCGCAATTCCGACTACGTGGCGACCGTGGGCCGGGATGAGTTCGCGGTCCTGCTGGCGGACGCTCGACCGGGCGAGCTCGCCGTCCGGATAGAATCGCTCGACCGCATGATTCGCGCCGCGAGCCGGGAATTGTGCGGCGAGGAAACCGCCGGAATCAGCGTGGGCGCGGCCTGCTTTCCGGAGAACGGATCCGACGTCGACGGCCTGCTGTCTTGGGCCGACCGGGAGATGGATCGCGTCAAACGCGAGCGGAAAGCTAGCGGCGGCGTGTTGCAACTGGCTCGTTCCATTGAGTAGTGGCTACCTTTCCGCAAGCCAAGCCAAAAACAGCCCGTCCGGCGCGACGTCCTCCCAATAGGAAATCGGCCGGCTGGAAACGCGGCGGCAGTGCCTGGCGAGGAGCCGTTCCATTTCTTTCCGGTCCAGCCATTTTTCCCAGTGCGGCGTCTTCAAGCGGCCCCACTGCTCGCGGTTCTTGTCGATGATGACAATCCGCCCGCCCGGCTTGGCCACGCGGCAAATCTCGGCCACGGCTCCCTCGATATCCACGGCGTGTTCCAGCGATTCGGTAGCGTACGCGCAATCGAAGCTTTCGGCGCGAAACGGCAAGCGGGTCATCGATCCGGCGCAAGCGTGAATTCCGGACGGAACGCGTTCGAGCATCGCCTCCGCCAGATCGAAGGCGACGATGGACGATTCCGGATGACGATCCTGGAGCACGCGCGCGAACCGGCCCTTCCCGCATCCCACGTCCAGAACTCGCCGGCCGGCCAAATCGCCGAAGTGATCAAGAATCAATTGCACGTGGTAAATGCGAGGATCGATAGTGGACGGGAAATTTTCCTCGTCCGCGGCGGCGTCGTTGAAGTGTTGGATGATTTCCTGAAGCGGAGGCGCGGCGGCCTTCCCCAATAGTTTTCGCCAGACCATCAGATGGACGCCACCATCAGGCCCGCGTCAGGAAGATCGGCAGCCCCGCCTTGTTGGCGTAATTCGGCCGGTAGCGTTCGGTGTTGTACATGGTCTCGACTTCGACGTGCCGCGGTCCCAGGGACGCTTCGGGGATGGGCGCCATTTTGTAACACCCGTTCACCAGCGCGGCCATAAGTCCGCTTTGATTCGAGAGCACGGCCTCGAGCGCCATGGTCCCGAAAGTTGAGGCGATCAGCTTATCCACGAAATCCGGCGCGCCGCTGCGGAGATCGTAGGTAAGATCGCTCACCACCGTCTCTTCCTTGGTCCGCAGCTTGATTTCGTCGCTCAGCGCCTCCGCCACGTTTTCCTTTTTACGGTGACCGTAAGCGTCGGCCTCGCCGTACTCCTTCACTTTGTATCCTTGCCACTCCGCGCCTTCGGACAGAATTACCAAACAATAGTTGCTGGGATTGTGCCGCTTGTCGTTCATCAGCAGGTCGATCAGCTTTTCGAGATCCACCTTGTACTCCGGAATGCAGCAGCGAATGGAGGAAACGAAGGCGGTGTAGAGCGAAGTGAATCCGGCGTCGCGGCCAAACACCCTGAAGATGCCGATGCGCTCGTGCGAGCCGACCGTGGTTCTCTGGCGATTGATTGCGTCGGTGGCGCGCGTGATGGCG
>JBEKHQ010000085.1:0-7842 GCA_050012195.1 Bryobacteraceae bacterium
GTTGTGAACCAGCCGGTCCAGGATACCTTCGGCCAACGCAGGATCGCCGATCTGTTCGTGCCAGCGTGAGGCTGACTGTTGCGAAGTTAGGATCGTGGAGCGCACTTGGTAATGGCCCTCGTGGCGCCCCTAGCAAAACCTCGGCGGACTTTTGAACCGCCGAAAGATCAGTTCGGGTTTTCGAACAAGCCGGCCGCGCCCTGGCCGCCGCCGATGCACATCGTCACGACGCCGAATTTAGCCTTGCGGCGCGCCATTTCGTTGGCCAGAGTGCCGGTCATCCGGGAGCCTGTCATGCCGAACGGATGTCCGATCGAGACCGACCCGCCGTTGACGTTCAGCTTTTCCGGATCGATGCCCAAGCGGTCGCGACAGTAAACCACCTGCACGGCAAACGCTTCGTTCAATTCCCAGAGATCGACGTCGTCCACTTTCAGACCGAAGCGCTTGAGCAACTTCGGAACCGCGAACGCCGGACCGATACCCATCTCATCCGGCTCGCAACCGGCCACGGCAAACCCTCGGAAAATGAGCTTATACGGGATGCCGAGCGCGTCGGCGCGTTCGCGCGACATCAGCAACGTCGCGGATGCGCCATCGGAAAGCTGAGAAGTGTTGCCGGCCGTGACGCTGCCTTGCCCGCTGGTCTGATCGAAATGCGGCTTCAGCGCGAGCAAACCTTCGAGCGTGGTGTCGGGCCGATTGCATTCGTCTTTGTTCGCGCAAACCTCTTCGGTCCGCTCCACCTGCCCGGTCTTCTTGTCGAGCACGGCGCGGGTGACCTTCATCGGAGCGATCTCGCCCTCGAAAAATCCTTCGGCTTGCGCTCGGGCGGTGCGCTGTTGGCTGAGCAGCGAGTATTCGTCCTGCGCCTGCCGGCTGATCTTGTAACGCTTGGCCACCACTTCGGCCGTGTCGCCCATCACCATGTAGATCCCGGGATAATGTTCCTGAATCCAAGGATTGGGATTGGTGCTGCGCTCGGTCAGAGAAATGCTTTCGGTGCCGCCCCCGATGGCCGCGTCCGCGCCTTCCTGCACGATCTGATGCGCCGCCATGGCGATGGCCTGGAGACCCGACGAGCAGAAGCGGTTCACGGTGGTGGCGGCGACCGACGCGGGCAGCCCGGCAATTAGCGATGCCACGCGCGCGACGTTCGACCCCTGCGTGCCGTGCGGCTGGGCGCAACCCAGGATCACGTCGCCGATCTCGGACGGATCGAGCGCCGGTGTCTTGCGAAGAACGTCGCTGATGCAGTGGGCGGCGAGATCGTCCGGCCTCGTCATATTGAACGAACCGCGATAGGACTTCGCGAGCGCAGTGCGCGAACTGGCGACAACGACTGCTTCTCTCATGGTTTAGCTCCTTGGCTTAGGCGGCTTGCGGCAGAAGTCTTGGACAAGCTGAAGCATGTCCCACAAGCCTTGTGAGTGCTTGATGGACAGTGTGGGACATGCTTTAGCTTGTCCTGTTCGGGATCCATAGAGACTTCTGCCACAGGCTATTAGGCGGCGCTGGCCGCGACTTTCTTGTCGAAATCGGCGAAGGTGCGTCCTTCTTCGGCCAACTGCTTCAGCAGAGGCGCGGGCGTCCACAGCTTGCCGTGTTGTTTTTCGAAATCGAGAACGCGCTGGTACACCTTCTTCAATCCCACCGCGTCGGCGTACCACATGGGACCGCCGCGATAGGCCGGAAATCCGTAGCCGTTGAGATAGATGATATCGATGTCCACGGCGCGTAGCGCGTAACCTTCTTCCAAAATGCGCGCGCCTTCGTTTACAAGTGAATAGATGATTCGATCGACGATTTCGTCGCTGGAAATCGAGCGGGGAGTAAAACCGGCGTCGCGGCGCGCTTGGGCGATAATGGCGTCGGCGTCGGCGCTGTGCATCGGCTTGCGGTCGGCGTCGTATTTGTACCAACCGCTGCCGGTTTTCTGGCCGTAATGGCCGGCCTCGCACAGGCGGTCCTCGATGAGAGGCTGGCGGATGCTGGTGTTGCGCGCGTCGCCGAATTCCTTGCGGATGCGCCAACCCACGTCGAGTCCCGCCAGATCGCCTGTAGCCAACGGACCCATCGCCATCCCGTAGTCATAAAGGGCTTGGTCCACTGCTTCCACGGGCGCGCCTTCCTCGACCAGGAACTGCGCCTCGCGGCGGTAAGGATGGAACATGCGATTGCCCACGAAACCTCGGCAGTTGCCCACCAACACGCCCACTTTCCCGAGCTTCCTGGAGAGCGCCATGCAGGTCGCGATCACTTCGTTGGAGGTGGCCTTGCCGCGCACCAGTTCCAGCAACCGCATCACGTTCGCGGGGCTGAAGAAATGCGTGCCGATCACCATATTCGGGCGCGCGGTGGCGGATGCGATTTCGTCGACGTTGAGCGTGGAGGTGTTGGATGCCAGGATTGCGCCCTGCCTTATCACCTTGTCCAGTTCGCCAAATATTTGTTTCTTGAGCGCCATGCCTTCAAACACGGCTTCCACCACCATGTCCACTTCGCCGAAGCCGTCATAGGTGAGGGTCGGCGTAATGCGGGCCAGCCGTTCATCCATGGACTGCTGCGTGAAGCGGCCCTTCTTGACGGAATTCGCGTAGTTTTTCTTGATGGTGGCCAGTCCGCGATCCAGCGCCGCTTGGTCGGTTTCCTTCAGCAACACCGGAATGCCGGCGTTGGCGAAAACCATGGCGATTCCGCCCCCCATGGTTCCGGCGCCGACCACGGCGGCTTTGTTCACCGGAATCTGCTGGGTGTCCTTCGCAATGCCCGGAATTTTCGCGACTTCGCGTTCGCCGAAAAAGACATGGATGAGCGCCTTGGATTGATCGGAGAACAGGCACTGCTGGAACAACTCGCGCTCGCGAGTGATACCTTCGTCGAAGGGAAGCTTGGTGGCGGCTTCCACGGCGTCGATGGCGGCGAGCGGCGCGATCAAGTTGCGCTGGCGCTTGCGAGCCGCATCGCGCGCGGCGGCGAGGATGGGCGCATTGGTCTGCGAATCCCCCAGTTTGCCGTTCAAATCGCGTGTGCGTCGGGGTGCGCTACCGGCCTTGGTTCGCGCGAACGCGACGGCGCCCTGGAGCAAATCCCCCTCGACGATCTGATCGACGATGCCGTGCTCGAAGGCTTCCTGCGCGCCGATGGGATCGCCGGCGGCGCACATCTCGACCGCTTTCGCCACTCCTGCCAGCCGAGGAAGCCTCTGCGTCCCGGCGGCTCCGGGAATAAGGCCGAGCTTCACTTCCGGCTGGCCCACTTGAGCGGAACGAACCGCAACCCGATAATGGCAGGCCATGGCCGTCTCGAGTCCGCCGCCGAGCGCCGTGCCGTGGATGGCGGCGATCACCGGCTTACTGGAGGCTTCGATGCGATTGAGGATGCCGTTGAAGCCGGGGCCGCGCTCGCGATCGCCTCCCGAGGTCATCTTTCCAAACTCGCGGATGTCGGCGCCCGCGATGAAAGTTCGACCGCCGCCGATCAACACGATCGCCTGGATAGCGGGGTCTTTCTCGAATTGCTCCACGCCGGCGGCGATGCCTTCGGGCACTCCCGGGCTCAGGGCATTCACGGGCGGGTTATTGACGGTGAGAATTCCTATTTCGCCGTCTTTGCTGGTTAACACTAGATCGGGCATCGCTACGATTCTAGCGCATGCACAGGATCATGAAATCGAACGCTCGTCGCGTTTCAGTGTTCAATTTCGGACGCGCCCGCGTTGGCGACGAAGACGTCCAAAAATATGCTGACCAGGTAACCGATTGCGCAGCCGCCCGCGGCGCATCCGAGCAACGCGGGGACGCCGCTAATGCCCACCAGTTCGCCGAGCGAGGGTCCGACAGCGAGCCCTACCGCGCCGAAGGCCAAACACAGAAGCAATCGCTTTCTCACGATTCACCGCCTATTCCGAGCTACAGGCAACGCTATAGCTACAGACTGCTATCGGGGGCTGGCGGGTAGGAATCGCTAGGGCTTTTCGGCAGATTAGGGTACCAGCCGACCTAAGCCCGCCCAGTGTTTTACCTCAGTACTACCGAGGCCGCGAGCCTAGAGCCTCGCTTACTCGTAATCAAAAGGGTTGCGAGGCGGAGGAGCGTCGGGCTTCTCCTTGGCCTGCTTGAGCAGCTCGTCGAATTTCCGTTCGAGCACCTTGTGGTGACTCTTGTGTTCCTCGAAAGACTTCTGGAAAGTCTCGGACCGCCGCGCCTCTTCGCCCTTGAGTTTTTGGACCGCCGCGCCGATGTCTTCGATGGCTCGCGGCCTTTGGTGTTCCTGGTGGCTGATGACCGCCTTGAGTTCGGGGTCGATTTGAAGCGTGGCCTCGCAACACGGGCAGCGCACCTCGATCAGCTCGCGTTTGCCTTTGGCCATATATCGCCGATGTTAGCGCAAACCGCCCCTACCGCGTTACGGCTGGTGGAACGGGATCTCGCGAGTGCCGCCGTCCAGGCCCTCGATGCGGATGACTTGCTTCTCGGGCGGGGAAGCGGGCGCGGCCTTCGCCAGCGGCCGGATGTCGGGCGGCGGGGCAGGCGCTCGTTTCCGGGAGGCCGCGAACAATTGCGCGTTCTTCTCCAACTCCGGCGTCGTCAGCCGTAAGCTGATCCTGACGCGCGAGCCCTCGGAAGCGAACTTCAGTTTTCGTTCCAGATCCTGTAGGAAAGGCTCGCCCGATTTATCTTTCGCCGCTAAGCGGACGATTCGGGACACCTCCGTGGCCATATTCTTGGCGGCGTCGTCGGAGGAAAGCATCACGGTGATATCGGCGGCCAAGCCGCTGCGTAGTGAGATGCCGGCTTCGAAACCGCGAGTTTCCGCGTCCATTCCGGCGGCGGCAAGCAAGTCCGTAAATCGGTTGCTTCCGAGCGCGCTCGCGTCCGAAACCAAAGCCCAGGCGTCATAGTTCGCATCCATTTCCGGGACTCGCGCGAGCATGGAGTTGGGCTGCGGCGCGGCGTGCTGGAAAACGCTTCTCTCCAGACTGCCGAAAATCGAATGGGAATCGCCGATCAGGATGGTCTGCGGGTCGAAGAGAACAAAGGCGAGGTCCTTGGCATTCTTGCCCTGCGGCCGGTAAACCTGAAAGGAATTGAACTGCTGCGGCTTGGTTCGGTGGGCGAGCAGGAACCTGCGGATGTTGGCGAGATCGAAACGGCCGATCGCCACCACCAGCAGCGGAGCTTCCGCAGTCTCGTCGCTCGCATCGCCACCGGGCGACGAAACCAGGAATCGATCGACGTCATCCAGAAACTCGATGCCGGGTATCGCGGCGCCGGCGCCCGGGTTAATCCATCGCTCGCGCAGCATGACACCCAACGGCGAGCGCGAGACCCGTGTCCAATCGACGCTGATTACGGCCTTGGCGCCGGGATCGACGAAGCGCCACGGTCCGGGGTCGGTTTGAGCGCCCGCGATCATTGGCGCTAGAAGCAGCGACACACGCGAGAGACTGACCAGGAGCTTGCGCATAAGCCTACTTATGTTATCGGCGGCGCAGGCTCCCGGCTATACCGCCGTGGTCGCCAGCCGCGCGGCCCGGGCTTCAGACGTTAGCATTTACCGAAGCCGCGACCAGACAAACATCGCAAACGCAATTGCAGCGGCTATCAGACCCGCGACGAACCAATGCCTTTCCGGCACATGCTCGCGAGGTTCCGCCTGGCAGGGCGTTGGTGAGGTTTCTTTGGCGAGAATGGGAACGGCCTGTTCTGAACTTTCCGGCTGAGGGATCTCCCTTTGAGGCGCCCCGTACTCGGATATCCGCTCTTCAATCAAGGCGCGGTACTCGGCCGGGTCTCGCCGAAGAGGCGCCTGGGCGTGCGCCGGCAACTCCTGCAAGACGGTATCCAGGTCCAATTCTCCCAGCGGCTTCACGACATCGTAACCAACGGCGTCGGCCATGCGGCAGGCGACGTGGACCACGCGCAGCAGGTCCAACTCGGCGCCTTCGCAGGGATCGTGGTGACGCCCGGCGATGGCGGCCATTTCCGGCGGCAATTGCCAGCGCTCGGCCAGCATCCGTCCAGCCTGGGCGTGGTCCATTCCGAACTCCTCGTGCTCGAAGTCCAAGACATCCAGGCAACGTTCGGCGGCGTTGCGGATCACACGCACGTAATCGCGCGGGTAGGTGACCAAGAGACCCAAGCGGCCGATGTCGTGCACGATTCCGGCCGTGAACGCGGTCTGCGTGAATGCGTTGCAGGCTTTGGCGATCTCCTCCGCCAGCACCGCGGTGGCTACCGTGTGTTGCCAGCATCGTCGCAACTCTTCGGTGCCGAGCGCTCCTTGCGCGTACGCGGCGGTTGCATGGCTAACGACAATCTTCCGCGTCAGATCGATCCCCAGCAGAGTCACGGCCTGTCTGACGCTCGCTACGGAATTTTGAAGTCCGAATTCGACCGAGTTCACGCGCTGCAGCAAGCGCGCGGTGAAAGTAGCGTCACTGCTAATCAGCTCGGCGACTTCCGCTATGTTCACGACCGGATCGGCCAACAACCTCAGGAGCTTAGCCGCCACCGGCGGGAACGGTGGAACCCTCGACAGACTTGCCGCAACGGTCGAACCAGATTTGGACATACGTACGCTTTGCGCAATATCCTTTTGAGACTTATCGCGACGTTTTCCGAAACTTTTAACGTTTCGGGAGGGCGGAATGCTTTTTTGTCGTCCGCTCAGACGCAGCGGGTCCCGCGTGCGTACAGGAGGCCTGTCAGGGTTCGGACCGAATCCTTCAACTTCCGGCCCTTGGCCGGCACGCGCAACGACGTCGAGGTTAGTGGTGCGCCCGGGCTGACTCGAACAGCCGACCTTCTGGTTCGTAGCCAGTGCTTTGCCTGAAATAAACAAGTTGCAGCTTTGCCCATTATTGCTCAAGACCGCGCATTTTCAGAGGCTTCAGGGGAATGGCTAGCAACGCTGATGAGCGATGCTATGCAGGGAGTGGGCATACTTTTGGGCATACCTCCCGCTGATGGATACGGCGCGCCATTTTCAATTTCAACGCTCGCGAAGTCGAGGCTGAAGGAAATTCTCCAAAGGTAGATTCACGCGGGGTCGGATCTCTTGCGCCGGAGCCCACCTTCCAAAAAGCCCATGTGCCCACGTCAGCAGATTTGATCGCTTGACCTTACGAAGCCAGTGCCCCATCATCGGAAGTATGGAGACAACGACTAGGCTCCAGGCTGATTTCGCATTGATCGGAAGCGCTGGTTTTCCTAAAATTTCGCACCTGAAAAAACGCGCCTTCTTGGCGGCGTTTTCCCGCTGTGGGAGCTTGAGCAAGGCTGCCAAGCGAGCTACGGTTGACCGTAGGACGCACTACAATTGGCTCAAAGATGATCCCTGGTACGTAGAAGCTTTTCGGCAAGCGGTGATTGAAGCTGGCGATTCCTTGCAAGATAGGCTGACGGAAATGGCATTCGACGGGAACGTCACGGCAGCCATCTTCCTGCTGAAAGGTTTGAAGCCCGAGAAATTTCGGGACCGGATGGAGCAGACGAACCTGCTCGAGATTGACCCGAGAAATTGGACTGACGCCCAGGTCGAGATCATCGCCGAAGCGTTGCTCAAGAAGGCGGCGGCTGGCGACCCGCAGAAGGCCGAGGCTTTGCGACGCCAGGCGCAGATTGAAGCCGGCGTGCAGGTGGTGGATGCCGAGTGCCAGGTCGTTGAGGCCCGATCAACCTAGCGGGCAGCGTTGAACAAATTCCGCCCGCAATCCGCACTGTCGAGCGATGGCTATGGTCCATAAATGATGGGCCAATCTTCCATTAGCCCTGTTTATGGACGGATGGCCGACCATACATCCACTATCCAAACGGCATGTTTCCAAGGAGAGTCCTA